>CAYUYX010000087.1:0-5811 GCA_964449495.1 uncultured Candidatus Bathyarchaeia archaeon | reverse complement strand
GCGAAGTGGGTGGCGTGCCTGAGGCCGAAGAAGACGGCGGAGATGGCGGCGGCCCTATGGTGGGCTCTCTCAACCGCCGTCTTCGGCCTCATCATGGCGTGGGCTTACGAGGAGACGGGCTCCCTGTACGTGCCCGTGCTGGCCCACTTCATCACGAACATCGTGGGCATCGCGGTCGCTCAGGCCTGAGGCAGGCGAGCCTCACGGTGTTTTTGAGGCGACCTTTCCATCCTCAAGCCCCAGCACGGGCCCTTAACAGCAAGGCTTTAGTGGCCGAGGCCCCCGGGCGGATGGGCGATGGCCGTGGACGAGGTAGAACGCACCTTCGTCTTCCTGAAGCCCGAGGCGGTGGAGAGGGGCCTCGTGGGCGAGATATTGATGAGGATAGAGCGGAAGGGCCTGAGGATAAGGGCTCTCAAGCTCCACAGGATGACGCGCCAGGAGGCGGAGGAGCTCTACGCACCTCACAAGGGCAAGGAGTTCTTCGAGCGGCTTGTTAACCACGTTACGTCCGGCCCCGTCCTCCTCATGGTCATCGAGGGGCCGAGGGCCGTGAGGGCCATGAGGCGATTAATCGGGGCCACCGACCCGCTCGAGGCGGCCCCGGGGAGCATCAGGGGCGATTACGCCCTCACAATGACGGCCAACGTGATACATGCCGCAGATAGCCCGGAGAGCGCAGAGAGGGAAATGCGTATATTCTTCACGGACGAGGAAATTGACGCCATGTGGCGTGGGGTGGGCGGGGCATGAGCGGTCTCACGGAAAAGGCGAGGGAATTGGTGAAGGCCCTCTCGGAGAAAGAGGAGCTGGCCCGTGAAGACCTAAAGGCCGCAACGGGCATGGAGGATGAGGAGCTCGAGGCCGCAATATCCGTCCTTAAGGCCCTCGGCTTCGTGGAAGAGGAAAACGGGCTTATCAGATGGCTGGGACCTGAACTCACGGGCAAAGTCCTAATCATCCGTGGGAAAGTGGATTACGTGATACAGAGTCCCACAGAGGTGAGGGTTTTCGGCCTATCGGAGCTGAGGGCGAGGGCGAGGGACTGAGGGAGCCGCCTTGGGAAAGCCCGGGGCGCAGAGCAAATCGGAGCTCATATGGAGGGCGAGCATAGCCCGCGGGGGCGCCGTCCTCCTCGGCAAAAGCTTCTCATGTGATGCGCACGAGGCGACGAGGCCCGTGAGGGTGATTACGCATGCCCACAACGACCATATAGGCGGCCTCATGAGGAGTCTCAGGGAGTGCTCGTGGGTCCTGATGACGGAGGCCACAAGGGATTTGCTGGCTGTCCTGAAGAACAAGCGAATATCTGAGGCCCCGAACGTCATAGGCCTCAAATACGGCCAGAAGTTCCGCTTCGGAGACGAGGTATTGAGGCTTCTGAAAGCAAAGCACATAATAGGTGCAGCTCAGGTGCTCGTGGAAGACGAAGATGGCGTTAGGCTTCTCTACACCGGCGATTTCAAGTTCCCCGGGACCCCCGTCCACGAGACTGACGTGCTCGTCATGGAGGCCACCTATGGGCGCCCCGGGCTCGTGAGGTACTTCGAGCCCGAGGTAGAAGGATGTCTCGTGGAGCTCGTGGAGAAGGGCCTCGAGAGGGGGCCTGTCTACGTGTTCGGCTACCACGGCAAGCTCCAGGAGGTCATGCAGATACTGACCGATTGGGGCCTCTGGGCCCCCTTCGTGCTCCCGAGGAGCGTCTACGAGGTAACCCGTGTTTGCGAGCGCTACGGCATGATGGTCGGCGATTACATCCCGAAGTGGTCGGATGAGGCGAGGGAGCTCGTAGAGCGGGCGGAGCCGTACGTGGCATTCTACCACGTCTCGAGCTCTAAGCGCATAAGGAGGCGCTACGAGATGGCCATGAGCATAACGGTCAGCGGCTGGGAGCTCAGGGCGCCCGTCCGGCAGGTCGGCCCAAGGGATTACGTGGTCGGGCTGAGCGACCATGCGGATTTCGAGGGTCTCCTGGCCTACGTGGAGGAGTGCCGCCCCAAGCTCGTGATAACGGACAACTACCGCGTCGGCTACGGCGCCGTCCTGGCCGAGGAGATAAGGCGCAGGCTCGGCATCCCCGCCTTCGCCATGCCGTCGAGGAGGCCCCTCAGGCGGGATTTGGCGGAGTGGATGCCCTGAGTTCTCCTTCTCCCCGCCTCCCGGAGGAGCGAGCTCGCAAGGCTTTTGAGCTCGATATGTGGGGTCGGGGTGGGGATGGCCTACCACCCGAGGGCCTACCTATCCCTGAAGCGCAACGTCAGGCCCGGCCTTGCCACGAGGACGAAGATATTGGATGCCCTTGAGGAACGCCCCGGCCTCACGGTCCTCGAGCTCTCAGAGCTCACGGGCCTAAGCCAATCGGCCGTGAGAAAGCAGCTCCTCAGCCTTGAGAAAGAGGGAATAGTGGCTCGAACGGGGAGGAAGCCCTACAAATGGGCTATGACGGGTTTGGGGCAGGCGAGGTTAACGGAGTTCTGAGGGAAGAGCCCCCTCGAGCGCACGGTAATAAGCTCGTGCTGGCGAGAGAGCGGGGGGTGTGCTCGGGTGGGCGGTGGGCCCCCGAGGGTCGAGGCGTACTCCTTCGGCGAGATAGTGATAGATGGGCGACGTTACACGAGCGACGTTATAATAAGGCCGGACGGCGTGCTCGCCGGTTGGTGGCGGAAGGAGGGCCACAGGCTCCACATGGAGGACCTCGACAAGGCCCTCGAGGTCGAGCCCGAGGTGCTCGTGGTGGGGACGGGCTACATGGGCCTCATGAGGGTCCCGGGCGAGCTCGTGGAGGAGCTGAGGGCGAGGGGCATAGAGGTCCTGGTGGAGACGACGAGGGAAGCGTGGCGCACGTACAATAAGCTGGCCGAGGAAGGCCGGAAGGTCGTTGGGGCCTTCCACCTGACCTGCTGAGCGCTCCGTGGCAACGACATGCACGTTTTTATACCCCTGGTCCCTCGGGTAGCCGATGCCTGTATGAGAAGGGCGAGGAGCGAGTTAGACGAGGTCTTACAGCACCTCACGGAGCTGTCCTCCGTGATGGGCATCACGGGCGAGGAGCTATCGGCCTTCATCCGTGTCCTCCTCAAGGCGAGCTGGGCACACGTGGAGTTCGAGCCCATAGAGGGCATTGAGTTCGAGTTCAAGGCCATAGCGGGCGATGACATAGAGCTCGAGGTGAGGGTCAGGCGGGATAACACCACCATAATAAAGGAGTACACCGTCCCAGAGTTCCTGCTCATAGAGGCCATGAGGTCCGCTGGGCCGAGGAGGAGCGGGCGCAAGAGGGGGGCTCGCAGGCGCTCTAAGAACAGGCGGTCTTGAGCTCGCCCCCATCGAGAGCTTTTAAAAACCAGGCCTCTCCCAGCCGGTAGGCATGAAGCACGTGATAACCCTTGAGCACGGGAGCGGCGGGAGGCTGATGAGGGAGCTCATAGAGGACGTGATTCTCCCCCTCTACGAGCTGAACCGTGTTCCCGGCGGGATAGGCCTGCCCGAGATGGATGATGGCGCCTCCATCCCGATGGGCGAGCACACCCTCGTCCTCACGACCGACGCCTACACGGTGAAGCCCATCTTCTTCCCGGGGGGCGATATCGGGAGGCTGGCCGCCTGCGGGACGGTGAACGACCTGGCCGTCATGGGCGCAAGGCCCATCGCCCTGGCTTCCTCTATAGTTGTCGAGGAGGGCTTCGAGATAGAGAAGCTAAGGCGCATCGTGCGCTCCATAAGCGAGGTCTCCAAGGAGGTGGGCGCCCCGGTCATCGCCGGCGACACGAAGGTCATGGAGAGGGGGAGCCTCGATGAGGTCGTCATAGGGATGAGCGGTCTCGGCTTGGCCGAGCGCCTCGTAACGGACGCTGGCCTAAGGCCCGGGGATAAGATAATCATCACGGGCTTCATAGGGGACCACCACATGGCCCTCCTTTCATTCAGGGAGGGCCTCGGCTTCGACATCCCCGTCGAATCCGCCGTAGCCCCCCTCTGGCCCACCATAGAGGCGGCCCTCGAGCTCGGGGGCGTGAGCGCCATGAAGGACCCCACGAGGGGGGGCGTGGCCGGCGCCCTGAACGAGATGGCCCGCAAGTCGGGCGTGGACATAATCCTCCGGGAGGAGGCCCTCCCAATCAGGGACGAGGTGAGGAGCGCAGCGGAGATGCTCGGCCTCGACGTGCTGGAGCTCACGAACGAGGGAATAGCCATCATGGGCGTTAGAGGAGAGCTTGCGGAGGAAACGCTCGAGGCCATCAGGAAGACACGTTACGGGGCGAACGCAGCCATAGTCGGCGAGGTGGTTGAGGGCCCCGGCCACGTGATAATGGAGACCGTGGTGGGCGGGAGGAGGCTGGTCCGTGAGCCCGTAGGAGCCCCCATGCCGAGGATTTGCTGAGCGGTGGGGGGCTTGAGGAAGGCCATCGTCCACGTTTCCGGCCTCATACAGGGCATAGGCTTCAGGCCCTTCGTCTACCGCCTCGCCGTCAGGCGAGGGCTCAAGGGGGCCGTCAGGAACCTCGGGGACGCTGGCGTGAGAATAGAGCTCTACGGCTCCGAGGAGGCCATAAAGGACTTCTTAAAGGCCCTCGTCCATGAGAGACCGCCGGTAGCGGAGTACACGAGGCTCGACGTGGAGTGGGGCGATGCCGAGCCCGAGGAGGCCCCGGGGGACTTCATCATCGCCCCCAGCGATGCGAGAGGGCGTGGCAAGGAGCTCTCCGTCATCCCACCGGATATAGCCATATGTGAGGAATGCCTGAGGGATATGTACAACCCGGCCGACAGGCACTACCTCTACCCCTTCACGTGCTGCGCCATCTGCGGCCCGAGGTTCACCACCATAAAGGACATCCCATACGATAGGGAGCGCACGACGATGGACGAGTTCCCCATGTGCGAGCACTGCTCCAAGGAGTTCAACAACCCCCTCGACAGGCGCTTCAACGCTCAGACGATATGCTGCCCCCTCTGCGGCCCAAAGATGGCCTTGTACAGCGCCTCGGGCGAGCTGATAGAGTGCTCCGACCCGATAGCTGAGGCAGCCAAGCTCTTACGTGAGGGATACATAGTGGCCGTGAAGGGGATAGGGGGCTTCCACATAGCTGTCAGGGCCGATTGGGATGAAGCCGTGAAAAGGCTAAGGGAGAGGAGGAGGAAGCCGGCGAAGCCTCTCGCAGTTATGAGCCTGGATATAGGAGCTGTTGAGGAATACGCCGTGGTATCGGAGCTTGAGCGTGAGCTCCTGACATCGCCGGCGAGGCCGATAGTGGTGCTGGAGAAGGCCCGGCCATTCGCCCTCTCGGAGCTCGTTGCGCCAGGCCTCCACACGGTAGGCGTGATGCTCCCCTACTCCGGCATCCACCACCTCCTTCTCCATCACTCCCGCCTCCTCGCCCTGGTGATGACGTCGGCCAACATGCCCGGCGAGCCCATGCTGGTGGAGAACGCCGAGGCCCTCCGGGCGCTTAGGGGCGTCGTGGACTACTTGCTCGTCCACGACAGGCGCATCTGGGCGAGGTGCGACGACTCGGTCGTGAGGGTCGTTGATGGCTCGCCCGTCCCGATAAGGCGCTCCAGGGGCTACGTCCCCCTGCCTGTGAGGCTCCCCTTCAAGTCCGAGCTCGTGGTGGCCTCCGTTGGCCCAGAGCTCATGGCGACGGGCGCTATCCTCCTGGGCGACAAGTGCTTCCTCACGCAGCACGTGGGCGATGTGGAGGGGCCGGATACGCTGGCCTTCCTCAGGGGCGCCCTCTCCCACCTGGCCAGGCTCTTGCGGGCCGAGCGCTTCGACGTGGTGGCCTGCGACATGCACCCCCTCTTCCTGTC
>CAYUYX010000086.1:3450-5848 GCA_964449495.1 uncultured Candidatus Bathyarchaeia archaeon | reverse complement strand
CCCGGGACCTCCGCGATGCCAACGCGGCGATCTACCAGGCTGATCTACCGGCCCCGTTGATTCGTGGGGCTCCCGGCCAGATTTAAGCCTTTCTCGTTCCTGCACAACCCCTCTTAATGGATGAGGACGGGCGCCCCCTCTACCTGATTCTCCTGGCCTTATTGAGCGTCTTGGTCTGCCAAGAGTAGCGCCTGAGACGGGGGCTCTCTCCGAAGCCGCAGGCAGCGCAGCGCTTCTTGCGCACGTGGTAGGCCCGGCGCCCGCACCTGCGGCACCTTATGTGCACGACCTGGTGGGCCCTCTTGCCAAAACTCGGCGTCCCCTTCGTCAGGGCTCAGGCACCTCCTACCCGGGGGCGGGGGAGATAAGGACGACGTTATCTCCCCTCACGACGATAACGCCTAATTTCCTTGCGTTGTTCGGGTTAGAGACATCCTCAGCATCTTCGAGCACGAGGTTGAGGTGCTGGTCGAAGCCCCTCAGCCTGCCCCTCAGGCTCCGATTGCCCTTGAGCCTCACGAGCACCACTTTGCCAAGGCTCTCCTCCAGCAGCCTGGCCGTCGCCTCGCTCATGCTCCACCCCGCCGACCGGCTACTGTTAAATGCGCTGGCATTTAAAGGTGTTGGCGAGAGAAGGGGCCATGAGGAGGTATTTCCTGAGGAAGCGGGAGGCCCGTTCCCTCCTCGATGAGCTTGCAGCGCTCGGCCTACCCGTCGAGAACCTACGCGGGGCAGGGGTGGAGGTGGCCGAGGCCCCTGACGGCACCAGGCTGTTCATCATCGGCGGTGTTCCCCTGGCCGCAGAGAGGAAGGGAGAGAAATTTCCCCTCCTGACAGCTGGAGAAGCTCTCGAGCACCTCCCTGCCGTGGTCGTGGATATGGGGGCCGTCCCCCATATCTGTAACGGCGCCGATGTCATGGCCCCCGGCGTGGTGGAGCTCAGGGGGGATTTCGAGCGAGGGGAGCTCGTACGAATCCTCGATGAGAAGCACGGCAAGACCATAGCCGTTGGAAAGGCCCTCTACGCCCCGGGCGAGATCAGGACGATGAGGCGGGGGAAGGTGGTCAAGAACCTCCACTACGTCGGCGACAAGCTCTGGAGGCTCGTGAAGGAGCTCGTCGGCAGGGCCTCCTGAGGAAGGGCAGAACGGCTATATAGGGGCTTTAACCCGCCGTGGGGGGAGGTGGTAGGCGCTCACCGTGGGAGCCAGGCCGGGCCACAAGCTCAGATACGTCGTCTGCGCCGCCTGGCCCTACATAAACTACGTCCCCCACCTCGGGACCATCATACCCATCCTATCGGCCGACGTGGTGGCCCGCTTCCTGCGCATGAGGGGCCACGACGTGGTCTTCGTTAGCGGCTCGGACGAGCACGGCACGCCCATCGAGGTGGAGGCCGTCCGCCAGGGCGTGGAGCCCAGGGAGCTGACGGACCGCAATCACGAGCTCGTCGTCCGCCTCTTCGAGCGATGGCGCTTCTCCCTCGACAGCTACATAAGGACCGAGCACCCCGTCCACAAGGAGTTCGTGAGGCGCTTCTACGAGCGTGTCTATGCGAACGGCTACGTCTTCGAGCGGGACGAGGAGCTCCCCTACTGCGAGAACTGCAAGCGCTTCCTCCCGGACCGCTTCGTGGAGGGCACCTGCCCCTACTGCGGTTACGAGCGTGCTCGAGGCGACCAGTGCGAGGCCTGCGGGCGCCTCCTCGACCCGGCCAAGCTCGTGAACCCGAGGTGTGCGATATGCGGCTCGAGGCCCGTGATAAGGACGACGAGGCACTGGTTCCTCGACCTCACGAGGCTCCAGGAGCGTGTGGAAGCCTATGCCCGCTCTAACGAGCGCTTCTCAGAGCCCGTGAGAGCCTTCACCCTCCGCATGCTCCAGGAAGGCCTCAGGCCACGCTCGATAACCCGTGATACGAAGTGGGGGATACCGGCCCCCTTCCCGGGCGCAGAGGGAAAGACGATATACTGCTGGTTCGAGGCCGTGTTAGGCTATATATCGGCCACCATAGCGTACTTCAGGTCGAGGGGGCAGCCGGGGCGCTGGGAGGAGTTCTGGAAGGACCCGGGCGCCCGCACGGTCTTCTTCCTCGGGAAGGACAACATCCCCTTCCACACCATCCTGCTCCCGGCCCTCCTCCTGGCCGCCGACGAGGGCTACACGCTCCCCTGGGACGTCGTGTCGAACGAGTTCCTCCTCTGGGAAGGCGATAAGTTCTCGAAGAGCAGGCGGGTTGGCATATGGATAGACGAGGCCCTAAGGCTCTTCCCAGCCGATTACTGGCGCTACGCCCTCGTGGCCCTCAGGCCCGAGACGAGGGACTCCAATTTCACATGGAAGCAGTTCATCGAGAAGGTGAACTCCGATTTGAACGATACCATAGGCAACTTCGTGC
>CAYUYX010000086.1:0-3440 GCA_964449495.1 uncultured Candidatus Bathyarchaeia archaeon | reverse complement strand
GGACCCTCACCTTCATAAAGCGCTACTTCAACGGCCGTGTCCCTGAGCCAGGCCAGCTCGGGCCGGAGGACGAGGAAGTCCTCCGCTTCCTCAAGGAGGCCTTCGAGGAGATAACGTCCGAGCTCGAGTCCTTCAGGCTCAAATCGGCGCTGAGGACCGTGGTGGAGGTGGCCAGGGAGGGGAACCGCTTCCTCAACGAGCGCGAGCCCTGGAAGCTCATGAAGACCGATATCGGGCTCGCCGGACGAACCCTCTACGTAGCGGCCCAGCTCGCAAAAGCCCTCGCCATCTTCTTGGCCCCCTTCGTGCCGGATGCGGCCGATAGGCTCTGGCTCATGCTCGGCCTCGGAGGTTCCGTGCACGAGGCATCATGGGACGAGGCCCTGGAGCCCCTCGAGCCAGGACACGCCATCGGAGAGCCGGAGCCGTTGTTCAGGAAGATAAGGGAATCCCCAGAAGAGCTCAAGAAGGCCCTCGAGAGGCTGAGGAGCTGATGCTCAAGCTCGATTTGCATGTCCACACCATCTTCTCGGGAGACGCCTTGACGAGGCCGGGGGAAGCGGTCCTCTGGGCCAAGAGGGCTGGCCTGAGCGGGTTGGCCATCACGGACCACGACTCGCTGCGCGGGGCGGAGGCGGTCATGCGGCTCGCCCGAGGCACGGGCCTCCTCGTCATCCCCGGTCTCGAAGTGGAGAGCTCGGGGGGCCATGTCCTCGCCCTCGGCGTCTCCGGGCCCGTGAGGAGCGGCATGAGCCTGGCCGAGACCGTGGAGGCCATCGGGGAAGCTGGCGGCGTCTCCGTGTTAGCCCACCCCTTTGCGCTTTTCGCGCCCAGGAAATGGAGCCCCGAGGCCCTGATGGCCCTCGACGCCATAGAGGTCGTGAATGCGAGGGAGATACTCTTCGAGTTCTCGAGGTGGATGGCCCGAAGGCTCGCGAGCTCCTTCAGGAAGCCCATGACGGGGGGAAGTGATGCGCACTCTCCGGAGGTCATAGGGATGGCGTACACGCTCGTGGAAGCTGACTCGAGCGTGGACGATGTGCTCGAGGCCATAAGGAAGGGAAAAACCGAGCCGAGGGGGCGCCGCGTCCCACTGAGATACCTCGTTAAGCGCTGGGCATCCGTGGGCCTAAGCGCCTCTCGTTCCTCTTCCCCTTCCCTCGCCCTCCTTCCCCCAGAACTCCTTGTTTAAGAGGTCCCTGATGGCCACGCGGATGGCCTCCGCCCTGCTCGGGTAGTATCGCTCTTCCACGAGCTCATCGAGGGCCTTGAGGTACGACTCCGGCAGGTAAACGGTTATCAGTTTCACGCCCCGACCACCTGGAGATGGAGGCCCTCTCCTCCCCTGAAAAAGGGAGGCTGTGGCGACCTTAACAGCCACAAAACAACCACCCATTCATGTCCATCGAGCTCGTCCAGGCCGCTCACGCTCGGCTGTTCAAAGGCCGGGTGCCCTGGCCACATCGGCTTTCCATGGGCCATGTCAGGCTCGCCGGGCTATTTAAATGGCCCCCGAGCTCATGGGGTTGGATGAGGGTCTACGTGGAGAGCTACGGGTGCGCCATGAACATGGCGGATGGCCAGCTAATGGCCGAGCTCCTCGCCGAGGCAGGCCACGTCCTCGTCGAGACGCCGGGGGAAGCCGATGTCATAGTGCTGAACACCTGTACTGTCCGTGCCGATACCGAGAGGAGGATGGTGAAACGCATATTGGAGCTCATGCGGCTCGGGAAGAAGCTCGTGGTAGCCGGCTGCCTCGCATCGGCTCAGCCTGGCCTTGTCCGCAAGATATCGCCCGAGATAACTCTCCTCTCCGCCAGAGCCGTCGAGGCCGTGGTAGAGGCCGTCGAGGCCGATGATACCGTGTACATCCTTGAGCCGAGGCCGAGGAAGCGCCTCCCGAGGCTCCTCAGGCGCCTGATATTCACGGTTCCCATAGCGGAGGGCTGTGTGGGCTCGTGCGCTTACTGCATAGTCCGTGTGGCCAGGGGGCCTCTGCGCTCCTACCGGCCGGAGACCATCGTGAGGGCGGTAGAAGAGGCCGTGAAGCGCGGCGCCCGTGAGATAAGGCTGACGGCCCAGGACACCGGCGTGTACGGCCTCGACATAGGGACGAGCTTGCCCGAGCTCCTCCGGGCCGTCTGCGCCATCAGGGGGCGCTTCATGGTCCGCATCGGGATGATGAACCCCGATGCCGCCCTCCGCATCCTCGATGAGCTCCTCGACGCCTACGAGGACCCTAAGGTGTACAAGTTCCTCCACGTCCCCGTCCAGACGGGCGATGACGAGCTCCTGAGGGCCATGGGGCGCCGCTACACCATCCGGGACTTCCTGGCCGTCGTCGAGGCCTTCAGGAGGCGCTTCCCCGAGCTATCGCTTGCCACGGATATAATGGTCGGCCTCCCCGGCGAGGACGAGGAGGCCTTCGAGCGCACCTTGGCCCTCTTGGAGCGTGTGAGGCCCGATAAGACGCACGTGGCCCGTTACACGCCCAGGCCCCACACCAGGGCGGCCGCCATGCCCGAGCAGGTGCCCGAGCCCGAGAAGAAGCGCCGCTCCCGCTTGGCAAGCGCCTTGGCCCTCAGGATAGGCTTGGAGCGGAACAGGGCCCTCATCGGGCGAAGGCTCAGATGTCTCGTGCTCGACCACGGTCGTGAAGAAGGCCAGCTCGAGGCGAGGAGCATGAACTACAAGCCCGTTTACTTCAAGGGACAGAGGTGCCTGCTCGGAGAGTTCGTGAAGCTCGATATAACGGGCGTTGGACCGTACTTCCTCTTAGGCCGTCTGGCCGGGGGGAGGCACGCTATCAACCCATAGCCCCGTTTGGGCCCTGAGGAGAATGCTCTCGAGACCACTCAGCCACCGTAACTGCTCGGGAAGAAGCCCGTCGGCATGCCGGTGCCTATAAAGCCTTTCAGCATAACAATAAATTCGATGGCTATCCTCGGGGAGACCTCGGGGGTGGCTCAGGCCGTCCCCTTCCGCTTCTTCAGCGCTCTTATCAGGGCCGGGACGACCTCGTACAGGTCGCCCACCACGTAGTAATCGGCCACGGAGATTATGGGTGCCTCCCCGTCCTTGTTTATGGCCACGACCACCCTGGAGTCCCTCATGCCGGCCACGTGCTGGATGGCGCCCGATATGCCAATCGCCACGTAGAGCCTCGGCTTCACCTTCTTGCCCGACAGGCCTATCCACTCCGGGAACCAGCCCCTGTCCTCCGCTATGGGCCTCGAGCAGCCGACGGCCCCGCCCAGGAGGCCCGCGAGCTCCTCAAGCACGGAGAAGTCCTCTTTCTTCTCGACCCCTCTTCCGCCGGCGACGATGATATCGGCTTCCTCAAGTCTCGGGCCAGCTATCTCCTTCTCCCTCACGGACAGTAGCTCCAGCCTGGGCTCGGGGAGCTCTACATCCACTTTCCTGACCGAGCCCTTCCTCTC
>CAYUYX010000085.1:0-5852 GCA_964449495.1 uncultured Candidatus Bathyarchaeia archaeon | reverse complement strand
GCCCTGAAGAGGCTCGGGAGAGAGCGCATCCTGGCGGAGAACGAGAAGGCGAGGCCCTTCCTGGAGCGCATGGTGGGCAAGAAGGTCGCTGCGATATCAGGAGAATGATTTGAGCTCTCTTCTCAGGAAAATCCCCTTTTCACAAGATAATTATGGCTCGGAGCTATCCCTTCTCCTCTCCTGTCCCGAAGACCCTCGTGGGCCCCATGTAGCTGGCCACGAGGTGCACGTGCTCGGCCTCGGCCTCCTCCATGGCCGATGGGTGGATGTAGAAGCCGAACATCACCCGGACGGCCTCCACGCCCTCTGGCAACATGGGCTCCACGAGCGAGAGCTTGCGGAGGAAGCGCCTCACGTCAGCGGCCCTTATCTTCGATGCAACCTCGCCCAACACGACAGCACGAGCGCCATCCCGCTCGCCCTCTCCATAGAGGTTTATCTCTATCAGCCCCTCTGGCGTCCTGAAGAAGGCCCTATCGAGCGCCCTTACCTTTACGCCGAGGCGCTCGCTCAGCCAGCTCGGGAGCAACGCCCTCGCTATGTCCTCAAGGCCAAATCCTATGATATCGCTCAACGCCCCAACGGCCCTCGATAGCTCGGCGATGGCCTTCTCCGTCCTCCCCTGTGCCTCCGCCAGCTCTTTGAGGCTCTCTTCCGTTCTCCTCTGTGCTTCGGCTAATGCGTTCAGGCGTTCTTCAGTCATCCTCTGTGCTTCAGCCAATGCATTGAGGCGCTCCTCCGTCCTCTTCTGCGCTATAGCTAATTCGTTTAGGCGTTCTTCGGTCCTCCCTTGCGCCTCGGCCAGCTCCCTCACGGCCGCCACGAGCTTCTCGTATTCCTCCCGGGCGACCCTTATGTCCCGCACCTTGTCCTCCACGACCTTCACGATGAGCTCGTAGAGCTCGGGCGTCAGGCTCATGGCGCTCCCGGGCCTTCCTCTTGGCCGGGCGCTTAAATCTCTTGCGGGCGCTTCTCGCCCGGGTGAGCCCGGCCTTGCCTCTCACGCCTGAGCAGGTGAGGGCCGACATCCCCCTCACGGCCAAATACATCTACCTCGATAACTGTGCTACGACGCCCGTGCCGAGGCCCGTGGTGGAGGCCATGCTTGAGTATTTCTACGATTACTGCGCAAACGTTGAGCGAGGCGCTTACTCTATAGCCAGCTTGGCCAACGAGCGCTGGGACATCGCCAGGGCGAAGGCCGCTCGCCTTCTGCTCGGGTGCGAGCCAGATGAATTCATATTCACGAGGAACGCCACCGAGGCGCTCTGCATGATGGCTTATGCGCTTGAGCACCCCCTCCTCGATAGGGCCGGGGGCGCCTTCAAAGAGCACGAGCCCCTCGTGAGGTGGGAGCGGGGCGATAACATCGTCTTCAGCGATTTAGAGCACCACTCGAACATGATGCCTTGGATAAGGCTGGCCAGGCACGTGGGGGCCGAGGTGCGGGTGGCCCGCTTCAACAGGCGCTCTGGCCAGATAGAGCCCTCTGCGCTTGAGGGGGTCGTGGACAAGCGGACGAAGGTCGTGGCCATCCAGCACGCCAGCAACGTTACGGGCGTCGTCCACCCCGTGGAGGAGCTCGTCAAAGTGGCCAAGGAGGCCAATCCAGATTGCATAGTGGTGATAGACGGCTCTCAGGGGCCAGGCCACATGCCGGTCGATGTCAAGCGCATCGGCTGTGATGCCTATGCCTTCTCGGGCCACAAGGGGCCGCTCGGCCCCCAGGGCTCGGGGGGCCTTTACGTGCGCCGGGAGCTCCTCGAGCGCATGGAGCCCATGGAGATAGGGGGCGGCACCATAGCGGATGTCACGCCCTACGATTACAAGCTGAGGGACGACATGCTGAGCAAGCGCTGGGAAGCCGGGACGCCGAGCATAGCCTGCCTGATAGGCCTGGGGAGGGCGGCCGAGTACGTGGCGGAGGAGATAGGCCTCGAGCGCATAAGGGCTCGTGAGGAGCGCCTTACGGAGCAATTCATAGAAGGGCTCCTCGACATCCCCGGCGTGGAGGTCTACGGCGAGGTAGAGGACATCTCCATCAAGTCGGGCGTGGTGTCGTTCAACATAAGGGGCTGGGATAGCCACGATGTGGCCCTGGCCTTGGACAGCGAGTTTAAGCCCCCAATCCTCATGCGGGCTGGCCACCACTGCGCTCTCCCGGCCTGCAGGGCGCTCGGCGTCTTAGAACGCTACGGCGGGACGGTCCGGGCCAGCTTCCACTACTACAACACGCCTGAGGAGGTGGAGCAGGCCCTCAAGGCCATAAGGAAGCTCGCAAGCGCGTGAAGAAGTGGGGGCCGCCTCGGGATTCGCGTCCTCCAAGAGAGCGGACGGAAGGCTTATACGGCTCGGGGAGGCCGCACAAGAGGTGCGCCATGCCCCAGCGGGTGATTTGCTCGAAATGCGGCCACGTCCTCTACGAGGAAGAAGAGGACCTCAAGCCGCCGGATGAGGTCGTCCAGATGTTCGAGGACGAGCGATGCCCGAAGTGCGGCCATAAGTTGGAGGTCATCCCCGTGAAGGTAGTGATAAGGCCTCTGAAGCCCATCAGGCCGAGGAGGTCGAGGAGGTGAGCGGGGCCGTCAAGAGGACGCCGCTCTACCCATTCCACGCCCAGAGAGCCCGCATGACGGATTTCGCCGGCTTCGAGATGCCCCTCTGGTACGAGGGCATCATTCCGGAGCACATGGCAGTCCGTGAGGCAGCCGGCCTCTTCGACGTGAGCCACATGGGGCGCCTGCTCGTGAGGGGGCCCGAGGCCGAGGCCTTCTTGAACTACGCCCTGACGAACGACGTGAGGGCCCTGGAGCCCATGAGCTCGCATTACAGCCTGCTCTGCAACGAGGAGGGCGGCATTCTGGACGATATCTTCGTGCTCAGGCTGGCGGAGGACGAGTTCCTGCTCGTCCCGAACGCAGCCACGAGGGAGAGGGACCTGGCGTGGCTCACTGAGCACGCCCAGGGCTTCGACGTGGGCATAGAAGACATATCGGACGAGACGGCCATGCTGGCCATCCAGGGGCCACGGGCTCTCAGCGTTCTAAATGCCGTATCAGCCGCCGACCTAACGGATATCCCGAGGTACGGGCTCGTCGAGACGGAGGTGGCCGGCGTCCCCGTCCTGGCCTCACGCACGGGCTACACAGGCGAGGATGGTTTCGAGCTCTACATCTGGGGGGCCAGCGTCGAGAGGCCGGAGAAGGCCCTACGGGTATGGGAGGCCCTCCTCGAAGCTGGCGAGGTCCACGGGCTCAAGCCATGTGGCCTCGGGGCCAGGGACACGCTCAGGCTTGAGGCTGGCTACCCCCTCTACGGGGCCGATATGGACGAGAGCACCACGCCCTGGGAGGCCCGCCTCGGCTTCGCCGTCAAGCTCGATAAAGGGCCCTTCATCGGCCGGGACGCCCTGGAGGCCCAGCTCGACGAGGGAGTAGAGCGCATAAGAGCGGGGCTGAAGCTCTTGGAGCGGGGCGTGCCCAGGGCTGGGCAGAGCATCCTGGACGAGGGAGGCCACGACATCGGGCGCATCACGAGCGGGACCTTCTCGCCCCTCCTGAGGCGTGGAATAGCCATGGCCTACGTACCGCCCGATTTCGCCGAGCCAGGGACGGGCCTCCTCGTGGCCCTGGGGAGGCGCAGGGCGAGGGCCGTGGTGGTGAGGTTTCCCTTCTACGATAAGACAAAATACGGGTGGAAGCGCTTGCGAGAGCCGGGCGGGTGAGGGGCGTGAGGGTGGGCGATTACGAGGTGCCGGAGGGCCTCTACTACACCCGTGAGCACGAGTGGGCTAAGGTGCTCGAAGATGGCACGGTCCTGATGGGCATAACGGATTACGCCCAGAAGAAGCTCCACGAGATAGTAAATGTCGAGCTGCCGGAGGTGGGCGCCCGGGTCGGCCAGATGGAGGCGTTCGCAAGCGTCGATAGCGTGAAGGCCACGAGCGAGATATATGCGCCCGTCTCGGGCGAGGTAGTGGAGGCCAACGAGGAGCTTATCGATAGGCCAGAGCTGTTGAACCAGGACCCGTATGGTACCGGGTGGATAGCCAAGATAAGGCCAGTCAGCAGGGAGAAGCTTGAGAACGAGCTTAAGGAGCTGATGGCGGCGGAGCAGTATGCCGATTACATAAGGGAGCTGGAGGGTCTCTGAGGAGCTCCGATTTTTATAACGTATTTAAATGCCCTGTTCTCCCCCCTATCATGCGGGGGAGCCTATGCTGGAGGTAGTAGAGGCCGTATATGAGGACGGCGTCCTGAGACCGCTTGAGAAGTTAGAACTCCGTGATGGGGAGGTAGTGAAGCTCGTGATATTCAGGAGGGCCCTGGCGTTCGCAGGAGCTCTAAAAGACGTGCCGAATAAGTATATAGAGGAGGCGTTACGTGAGGTTGAAGAAGGAGCTTATATTCGTTGATACAAACGTGGTCGTGTGGTTCTTGAAAGGGAGGCCGAGCGTATGGCACGTAGGCTTGCCGAGCTCGATGAGGCTCTGAAGAAAGCCCGATGAGAAGGCGGCCTACTCCACCCGCATGACCACTTCCTCGCCGTAATCCGCTATCACACGCACGTAGCCCCTCAGGGCCTCGTCGAGCTCCGGGTCGCCCGTGTCCACCCTCAGCGCCCTCAGGCCCCTGAGCTTGGCCTTCGTGGCCACAACTATGATGTTCTCACGCCCTACGGCCCTTATCACCCTCGGGCTTATCTGCTGGCTACCTCGCCCGAAGATAAAGCCCTGCCCCCCTATGGGGGTTACTATTATCTTCGCCCTCCTGCCCTTTATGAGCTCTAATATCTTGGCCTCGTTTGCGTCCCTGGCGAGCAAGCGCCTATCGCAGATTACATCGACGCCCAAGAGCGTCTTCTCAAGGCCTAAGAGCTCGAGGATTGGCCTGGTGGTGGTGCCTGGGCCGACTATGTAGATGACGCCCGGCTCCATGTCCTCTATCACCTGCCTGGCGATGGCCTCCTTATTGGCCTCCTCATCTGGCGCCGTGGAGCTTGCTATCTTCGTGCTCTGGACGAGGGATGGCTCGTAGGGAGTGAGCACGTAGCCATATAGGCGTGCGGAGAGACGGCCCGAGCGGTAGGCCTCCTCGTCCACGTCCATGACCTCTGCCTCCCGCACGGGGAGCTCGCCGGAGAGGAAGCCCATCGCCACCCTGGCCGCCGCCCTCGGGTTGACGGCGAAGACGGCGCTGTGCATCTTCACGCCCGTTGGAACGCCCAACACGGGCACCTCCTGGCCCACGGCGTCAAGCACATCCCGGGCCGTCCCATCTCCCCCGCAGAAGACGAGGAGGTCCACGCCCCGCTCGAGCATCTGGCGGGCTATGCGCTTCGTGTCCTCCGCCGTCGTGCGCTCCTTGCGCTCGCCCAGGACCACGGGCTTGTAGCTGCATTCGATGGCCTCGAGCTCGCCCATCAGGCCAGCGCCAGCGAGGAGCTCTACCTTAGCCCTCATGGGCTCGAGGGCACGCAGGAATTCCTTTGCCCTCCCCGGCGCCACGGGTTTAGCACCCAGCTCTATCGCACGCCTGAGGATTTCCTCGCCATCTGTGCCCTTCAGGCCCACGGCGCCGCCCATTCCAGCTATCGGGTTCACTATGAGGCCGAGCCTCGGGGCGCCATCTTGCCCCAAACCGCATCGCCTCCACCGAGTAATATCACCGGGGATAAAAGCTCTTTAAGTTTATACAACCGCCCCCTTACCGAGGCACAGGGCCCCTTTCCTCAAAACATGAGAAGAGGATTTATTTCTCGAGTATCAGGCTTATAGCCTGTGGGGCAGGGCGTCGGCGCACGGGGCAGGCCTTATATCCCTCTTCTTACTGGCCTTCTGTTGGGTGCGGGGG
>CAYUYX010000084.1:0-5857 GCA_964449495.1 uncultured Candidatus Bathyarchaeia archaeon | reverse complement strand
CCCAGGGAGTCCCCCACGCCCGTGCCCAAGAGGCTCCCCAGGAACCTATCCCTCAGGAGCACGGCGTCGTGCGCCAAGCCATCGTTCACCGCCGTGAGCTCATTCCCGCTATTTTAACCCTTATCTACGACCGCCGCCCCCTGGCGGCGGGGCGGTGGGATACGGAAGCGGGCGAGGATGAAGAGCCCGAGGGCTCGGAGGAGCTCGAAACGTGCGCCTCACTCCTCAGGGAGGCCCTTGGAGACGCCCTCCTGCTATACGAGTTCTGCGGGCATAGGAGGGCGTGCGCAAGGATATCGCCCGGCTCGCACATCGAGGCCGTAAGGGCCCTAAGGGGGCGCTTCCCCGAGCTAAGGCTCTCCGGCCTGACGGGCGTGGACATGGGCGATGAGCTCGTCCTGTATTACCACCTCCGCATAGGGGGCTCGATTCTCACGCTGCGCATGCCCGTTAGAAAGGAGGAGCCAATAGTGGATAGCATAACGCCCCTCATCCCCGGCGCAGACCTCCACGAGAGAGAGGTCTTTGACATGCTGGGCGTGATATTCAGGGGCCATCCCGACCTGAGGCGCCTCCTCCTCCCCGAGGACGCCCCAGAGGGCTTTCACCCCCTCAGGAAGGAGGTCGAGGCGAGGACGCTGAGGCCCGTGGAAACAGAGCCTATCTTGAAGCCCATACCGACCGAGGAGAGGGGCCCGGTTGTTACGCTCGTCATAGGCCCCCAGCACCCGGCGCTCCACGAGCCGGAGCGCTTCGTCTTCAAGGTAGATGGCGAGGTTGTCGTCGGCCTCGACATAAGGATAGGCTACGCCCACAGGGGCATAGAGGAGGCTGCCGAGCACCGGACCTACGTGCAGGACCTGTATCTCTGCGAGCGGGTCTGCGGCATATGCAACGTGGCCCACAGCCTGTGCTACTGCATCACGGTCGAGGAGCTCCTCGGCCTCGACGTGCCGAGGAGGGCCCAGTTCTTAAGGGTCGTGGCCGCCGAGCTGAACAGGCTCCACAGCCACATGCTCCTCCTGGGCGTGGCAGCCGAGGAGATGGGCTTCACGACCCTCTTCATGTACCTGTGGCGTGATAGGGAGGTGGTAATGGACCTCATGGAGATGCTGTCCGGGAACAGGGTCGTGAGCTCCTTCAACAGAATCGGGGGCGTCAGCAGGGACGTGGGACTGGGCCTGGTCAAGAAGATGAGGGCACGCCTCGCCGGGCTGAGGAAGAGGCTGGAGCACTACGAGGAGGTCTTCGGGACAGACCCGACGATTCTGGCCAGGACAAGGGAGATAGGCTACCTGTCCCGCTCGGACGCCATAGACCTGTGCGCCGCAGGCCCGACCCTGAGGGCCTCGGGCGTGGATTTCGACGTGAGGAAGGACGACCCGTATGCGGCCTACGAGGAGCTATCGAGCTTCAGGACGGCCGTGAGGGGGGAGTGCGATAACTGGGGTCGCTACATGGCCAGGCTTGAGGAATGCATAATCAGCGTGGATGTGATAGAGGAGGCCCTCTCCGAGCTCCCGAGCGGGCCAATCAGGGTGAAGGCCCCGAGGCGTGTGAGGCCAGGCGAGGCCGTCTGCACGGTCGAGGCTCCGAGGGGCGAGCTCCTCTACTACATACGCTCGGACGGCACGGACAAGCCGGCCAGGGTGAAGATAAGGACCCCCACCTTCACGAACCTGGCCCCGCTACGCAAGATGCTTGAGGGCGTCTACGTGGCCGACATACCCGTTACGCTCGCCAGCATAGACCCCTGCTTCTCCTGCACGGACAGGGCCCTCTTCGTGGACGTCAACACGGGCGAGACGTGGTCTTGCTACATAGACGAGATAGGGAGGAGGACGAGGAGATGAGGGTTCTCCCCGCCCTGATAATAGATGCCTTAAGGACGCTCCTCAAGGCGGCCCTGAGGAGGCCAGCTACCGAGAGGTACCCGGAGGAGAAGCCCGAGGTACCTGAGGGCTTCAGGGGGAAGCACAAGATCGATCTGGAGAAATGCGTCGGCTGCGGCCTCTGCGCCCGGGACTGCCCGGCTGGCGCAATTAAGATGGTGAAGGTCCCGGGCAGGAGGGGCCTGGGGGTGCCGGTCATAGACCTCGGGAGGTGCATATTCTGCTTCCAGTGCGCCGAGAGCTGCCCAAAGGGCGCTATAAAGCCCACGAGCATATACAGCATGTCCGCCCACGACCCGGGGGACCTCCTGCTGGACTTCAGGCCCCTCGTCCCGCCCTCATCCGAAGAAGGTCAGGATGAGCTTGGTGGCCAGCAGGACCCCCGCCGCCAGAGGTATCATGTAGGTCCAGAAAAACCTGAGCGTCTGGTCTATCCTTAGCCTGGCCACGATACCCCTGACGAAGGACATGAGGATGGCGCAGGCCAGGGCCTTCAGGACGAAGGCCAGGGGGGCCAGCCAGGCCACATGGAACGTCAGCGGGTCGCCCAGGTAGAGGCTGGCCATCAGGCCCGCCATGAGGAGGAAGCTTAGGTTCCGGCCCAGCCTTATCAGGGCCAGCCTGCGCCCCGTCAGCTCCGTCATCCAGCCCGCCACTATCTCCGTCTCTGCCTCGGGGGCATCGAAGGGCACCCTTTCGAGCTCGGCCAGGGAGCATATGAGAAATATCACGAAGGAGAGGAAGCCGAACGGCGGCACGAGGGCTATGAAGGGGAGGCCGGCCCTGGCCTGGCCGGCGTATATGTCGCTTATGCAGAGGCTACCGGCCATGAGGGCGGGGCAGATCGCCGTGAGGGCGAGCGGTATCTCGTAGCTGAGCATCTGGAGGGCCGACCTCATGGCCCCCTCGGCCGCAAATGCGTTGGCCGATGCCCAGCCCGTGAGGAAGACCAGCAGGGCCATTATGACCAAGATGAACAACGTGGCTATGAGGTCCCCCTCGAAGCACACCAGGGCTCTGTGGCCGTTCACGGGTATGAAGAACAGGGCCGTGAGGGGCAGGGCCGCCATGAGTATAGGGGCTGCGGTCAGGATGCCCCTGCTGGCCCCCTTGGGCAGTATGTCCTCCTTGGAGAGGAGCTTTATGAAATCGGCCACCGGCTGGAGGAGGCCGGAGGGGCCCACCACCAACGGGCCGTATCTGTCCTGGACCTTGGCCAAGGTCTTCCTGTCCAGCCACTCCAGGAAGAAGGCCATGAGCACGAGGAAAGCGTAGCCCGGGAATACGAGGTAAGCTAAGAGGTCCGTTAGCTCCACACGGCTCACCTCCTCGCCCTCTTGAGCGCCTCGATTAGCTTGACAAGGCCATCTATTATGGCCTCGGGCTTCGGGGGGCAGCCCGGCACGACCATATCCACCCTCGGCAGGACGTTACATGCGCCGCCGCAGACGTTGTAGCAGCCCGAGAAGACGCCGCCGCTTATGGCGCAGGCCCCAACGGCCATGACGAACTTGGGCTCCGGCATCTGCTCGTATATGCGTATCAGCCTGGGCCTGGACTCACGGGTGATAGGCCCCGTAACGATTAATATGTCGGCGTGCCTCGGGCTCCCCACCTTCATGGCGCCGAAGCGCTCTATATCGAACCTGGGCGTGAGGGCGGCCACGACCTCTATATCGCATGCGTTGCAGGCCCCCGTGTTGAAGTGAAGTATCCAGGGGGAGGAGGCCCTCGCCCACCTGATGAGGCCCGTCCGACATCACCCCCCCAGCTCACGCAGGTAAAGGACGGGCGTGAGTATGGCGACCAGTATTATGGCCAGGTAGAGGACGGCCTGGAGGTAGTGGCCTAATATGGCCAGGGCCACTATCGGGACGGTGATGTCGAAGGCCAGGAATAGCAGGACGTAGGTGAAGAACCTCGACATATCTATTCTGGGCCTGACGGGCGGCATGGCCTCGCCACATGCATAAGGCGAGAGCCTGGCATCGGATATCTCGCCCCTGGGCGCCAGCAGCCTGCCTATCAAGTATATGATGGCCGTTAGGAGGAGCGAGAAACCGAGCGCCAGGCCCAGGGAGCAGAGCCCGTTCTCCAAACCGCTCGCCCCCGGTCTTGGCCCCGGAGGGTATGTATAAGCTTTAAGAGGCTGGCGTCCCCGGCCCTGTGCGGTGAGGGAGACGGAAGCAATCGCATTAGCGCTCGCAGCGCTATCGGCCGCCTCCGCCCTGTTGGCCGTGGAGGCCAAGAAGCTCATGAACGCCATAATAAGCCTGGCGGTGATGTTCATATGCATAGGCATAATATACTGGTTGTTCCTGGCGCCCTACGTGGCCCTTTTCCACCTCCTAGTTTACGGCGGCGCCGTCCTGATTCTGCTCGTAACGGCCGTCATGTTCGTGGGAGGTGAGGGGTCCTGAGGAGGGCGCTCGTCCTGTCGGCGCAGGCCCTGCTCGCCGTGGCGCTCTTGGCCTCCCTCCTGGCCGTCCTGGTGTCGAGGGGCTTCCAGGCCTTCGGGCACGGGGAACAGGCCCGCCTGAGGCTGGTGCCCCCCTCCGAGACCGATAGGATGCTGATATACCTCATGTGGGAGGACAGGCTCTTAGACCTCATAGCGCAGGCAACGATAGTCGTCTTGGCCGTGGCGGCCTGCATCTCGGCCGTGAGGTTGTGGAGGAGAGAGGCATGACGGAGCCAGAAGTTCTGTTCGCATGCTCCCTGGCTCTGCTCGCCATAGGCATCTACGGCCTCTCGACGAAGAGGAACATGATAAAGCTCATAATAGCCCTTGAGATACTCGTGAACGCAGCATGCCTCTCCTTCGCCTCCCTCTCCGCCATGGCCTCGCCCGGGAGCTCCGACCCGATGGTGGCCGTCCTGGTCATAATAGTCCTGGCCATAGGGGGCTGCGTGGCGGCCTTCGGCCTGGCCCTCGCCCTGGCCATCTACAAGCGGTTGGGGACGGTGGATGCCTGGGAGCTGAGGAGGCTGAGGGGGTGATTACGTGGGCCTACCTTACGTGCTCTACCTCCTCATGGCCTCCCTAATCGCCTCGCCCTTCCTGGACCTGGCCAGCCATAGGAAGGGCCTCTGGAAGCTCTCCCACGCCTTCACCCTGGCATGCTCTCTGGCCTGCCTGATCCTGATGGCCTATTCCTACGGGGCCTCGGCCGGGACGTGGCCGAAGGTAATCTCCTATGGCGAATTGGGCGTTGGGACATGCCTCTTCCTGGATAGGGCTGGCCTGTTCGTGGCTTCAACGGCCCTCCTGCTGTCCGCTCTGGCCTCCATCTACGCCCTGGGGGAGGGACCCATATCGCCCGGCTACTGCGTGGCCTTCACGGCCCTCACGACCGGGATGGTGGGCGTCTCCTTCTCGGGCGACCTGCTGACCATGTACGTGTTCTGGGAGGTCATGTGCTTGGCCGCCTACGCCCTGGTGGCCATGGGGGAGTTCAGGGACGAGGCCCTGGAGGCCGCCTGGAAGTACTTCATAATGGCCTCGGCCGGGGCCATCCTCATGTTGTTCGGGGCCTCCCTGGCCTACGGCCTGGCCGGGACGCTGAACATGCCCCTGCTGGCCCGGAGGCTTGAGGGAGCAAGCGGTAGGTGGCTCCACGTGGCTCTCCTCTTCTTCTTAGTTGGCATGGGCGTGGAAGCAGCTTTCTTCCCGCTTCACACATGGCTGCCAGATGCTCACTCGGCTGCTCCAACGCCGATAAGCACCATGCTGTCCGGCATAGTTATAGAAGTCGGCTTCTACGCCTTGGCCAAGGTCGTGTTGGTCATCTTCTGCCAATCGGCCTTCTTATGGCAGGCCATCCTTGCCTCGCTCTGCGCGGCCAACATGCTGGTGGGAAGCCTGTCGGCCCTCGTCCAGAGGGACGTGAAGAGGCTCCTGGCCTACTCAAGCGTGGCCAACATGGGCTACCTGATGGCCGCCTTAGCCTCCTACAACGTGAGCG
>CAYUYX010000083.1:0-5873 GCA_964449495.1 uncultured Candidatus Bathyarchaeia archaeon | reverse complement strand
CCCGAGGGCCTCCCGTCCTTCTTCAAGGACAACCCCTGGTTAGACATCCTGGCGAGGAGGGGGCGAGATGAGCTACCCGCTTGAGGCCCCGAGGATGACGCCCATAAGGCGCATAGGCGTCGTGGTGGATGTGGAAGACCCGATGACGCCCGCTCTAACGCTCAGGGAGTTCACCCGCCTTTTCGGGGAAGAGCCAAAGCCCCCCCGTTACCGCATCCTCACCATAGAGGTCCTATGTTGCCCGGAGGACGGCGCCGTCGTCCTCGTGAGCGAGTGCGCCGAGTGCCCCCGCTTCATAAGGCGCTCCGGCGATTTCATAATTTGCAGGCCTTCCGGGGCCAGCGCATATTAGCTCAGCTGGCCTCCCCTGGGCCGGCATGGGCGGGCGAGGCGAGAAGGACATCTGGTTCCTCGTCGCCTTCTCCCTACCCGTCTCCATAAGCGTCGGCATCAGGAGCGTCGTCCTCATGCCGTACCTGAGCCTGATAGGGTTCACGGAGCCGGAGATGGGCTTGATAGCCATGGTGAACTCCCTGTTCATGGCTATTCCCACGATTCCCGTGGGCATCCTATCCGATATGAGGGGGAGGAAGGCCATCCTCATGGCATCGAGAGTTCTCGTGGCCATATCGGATATCATGTTCTTCTCGTTCACCGACATGGGCGGCTTGCTGATAGCGAGCATGCTGGGCGGCATGGGGGCTTCCATGACATCGGCTACGAGAGGGGCTTTCTTAGCGGATAAGGCCCGGGAAGACGTGCTACGCCACAAGGCCTTCACATATTCCTTCGCCCTCTTCTCCACAGGCTCCGTGTTGGGCTCCTCCCTGGCCGGCATTCCCGATTTGCTCGTGAGCCACGTGGGCATGCCCCTACAGGAGGCCACAAGGGTGCTCTTCGCCCTCTGCTCGATATCGGCCCTCATCAGCCTCGCCCTCGTGGCGCTCGTGGCGGAGGAGCCCAGGCCCCCGGGGAAGCGCATGAGCGTGTCCGTGCGCTCCTGGGACATCGTGGGCCCTTTCTGCCTCTTCCAGGCCCTCCTCGGCTCTGGCGCTGGCCTAGTAATTCCCTGGTTCTCCTACTACTTCTCCGTCAGGTTCGGCGTGAGCTTCTCCGAGCTGGGCCTGCTCTTCGCCGTGTCCGGGGCCCTCATGGCCTTGGGATACCTATCAGCCTCTAAGCTGGCCAAGAAGCTCGGGGATGTGAGGACGGCTGTTGTATGCCAGCTCGCGTCTTTAGGCGCCATGCTGGCCATCCCGTTCTCGCCGGATTTCACGTATGCGGCTGTCTTCTACGTGGCGAGGGCGACGCTCATGAACATGGCCACGCCCGTGCTCAGGGCGTTCTACATGGGCCTCCTGAGGCGGGAGGAGAGGGCCTTCGGAGATGCCGCGGGGAACACCGTCTTCTGGGGCTTCAGGTCCCTGGGCTCCTACGGCTCTGGCCTGCTCATGGAGGGCGCCTCGTTGGACGCCCCGTTCTTCGTCAGCTCCGCCCTGTACGTCGCAGCCACCCTATCGCTCGGGGCCTTCTTCGGGAGGAGGGGGAGGGCGCTATCGAGCAAAAATTAAAAGCCCGGCCGGTTACCGGGCCCCGGAGAAGGGCATGCCCGCCATAAGCAAGCAGGCCGTGAAGAGGGCGCTCAGGCGTGCGGGGGAGGCCGTGAGAAGCGCTCTATCTGCCCTGAGGTTCAGGGTCTCCCACGAGGCCATCCTCCACGGCTCCATTCTCGTCCTCACCCTGGCTATAGCGGCCGCCCTGAGGCTCATGCCCCTCCGCTGGGGCGCCTACCTGAGCGAGTTCGACCCGTACTGGCATTACCACGTCGCACGCTACATCGTGGAGAACGGCTTCCCCGCCTTCTTCACCTGGCACGACCCGATGGTCTGGTACCCCTGGGGCCGTAACGTGGCCAGGAACACCTTCCCGGGCGTCTCCTTCACGACGGCCAGCCTCTACCTCGTCCTGAGGGCGATAGGGGCGCCGGTATCGCTCGAGGACGTCTGCATATTCTTCCCCGTGTTCATGGGGACCCTCTCCGTGCTGGCCATCTACTTCCTCGGGCGCGAGATAGGGGGGTCGAAGGTCGGCCTCTTAGCCGCCTTCTTCCTCGCCGTCAGCGGCTCCCACATCCAGCGCACTTCCCTCGGCTTCTGCGACGACGAGACCATAGGGATAACCATGATGATACTCTTCTCCCTGTTCCTCCTCAGGGCCATAGATGAGGAGCGCTCTGAAGCGGCCTCAATAGGTTACTCCGTCCTCGCAGGCCTATCGCTCGGCTACCTCTGCGCCTCTTGGGGTGCCTCACGCTATCCATTCGCCATAGCGGGCCTCTTCGCCATCGTGCTCGTGGTGCTGAAGCGCTACAGGCCGAGGCTCCTGTCCACGTACTGCATAACGTTCGGCCTCGCCCTCTTCGTGGCCATCCACGTCCCGAAGCTCGGCCTCCGCTTCCTGTGGGAGATAACCGTGATGCCCGTCCTCGCCGCAATAGTCCTCCTCGTCCTCGCCGAGCTGACGAGGCGCGTGGAGAAGCCGCGGAACAAGGCGCTCCTGGCCACGGTCGTCCTGACGGCGGCCGTCGCCTCCCTCGTGGTACTCGGCCAGCTCGGCCTCATCAAGCCCGTGGCGAAGAAGTTCGAGTCCGTCGTCAACCCCGCCGTCAGAGGGGAGCTTCCGCTCTTCGAGTCCGTTGCGGAGCACAAGCTCGGGACGTGGGCCATATTCTTCTACGAGCTCGGCGCCGGCATCTTCTTCGCCATAGCGGGCCTCTTCTTCGCCATAAGGGAGCCGAGCGATAAGAACGTCTTCCTCATCATCTTCGGCATCACCGCCATCTACGCCGCCGCCTCCCTCGTGAGGCTCGGGATACTCATGGCCGTCCCGGTATCCATCCTCTGGGCCCTCGCCATCGATAGGCTCGCCAAGCCCCTCGTGCGGGTCATGGAGGAGGCGGAGGAGGCGATTGTGGAGAAGAAGCCCCATGCCGGGAAGGGCCTGGCGGCCTTCGGCTTCACGATTATGTTCTTGCTTACGGCCCTCTCGGTGGCCGGGGCCGTGGATACGGCCAACTCGCCGGTAACCATCGCTTGCTCGAGCCTGCCCGTGAAGAGCTTCGTGCCGGACTGGCTCGAGGCCCTGAACTGGATGAAGGAGAACCTGCCGGAGGACGCCGTCGTGGCGAGCTGGTGGGACTACGGGTACTGGATACGCATAATCGCCAACCGGACGAGCCTGGCGGACAACGGGACGCTCAACATGACGCAGATAAAGCTCATAGCCCGCATGTTCCTCTCCAACGAGACGGAGGCCCTGAAGATACTCAGGAGGCTCGGGGCAACACACGTCCTGGTGTTCACGACCTTCACGAGCGATGGGAGGGACTTCGTGTACGGCGATGAGAACAAGGCGAGGTGGATGTGCGCTATAGCCGGCCTCGATGAGGAGAGGTTCTGGACCCAGCAGGACAACCGCGTCGTCTGGACGGATGAGGGAAGGCGCACCGTGATTTACAAGCTCGTGACGTACGGGAGGACGAAGGTCATAACGGGCTTCAGCGCAGAGGAGCCGCGCTACTTCCGGCTGGTGTTCTGGTCCACGGGGAAGGCGCAATCCATCGGGGGGCGCAGGGTCTACGCCAGGGTCTTCATCTACGAGATAGCGTACCCGAGCGAGTGAACTCAGTATATGTAATCCCGCCCCGGCTCCTCCCTTGGCCTGCGATGTCTCCTCGCTATCTCCTCCATGCTTATGCCCACGAGGGCCTCCTCCATCCTCCTCGCCTCGGCTATGCTCTTTTCCAGGCCGCTCAAATCCACCTCTATGCCGAGGAAGCCCGTGAGGACCTCCAGCACGTTCTTGGCCGCCCTCGGGTCCGGTAAGTGGCCCCTCGTCTCCCCGAGGAGGCATATGGCCCGCATGTCCGTCATGGCCGTCAGGCCGAGGAGGAGGCCAGCTATGCCCACTATCGGGCTCCCCGGCGGGCTCTTCACGGCGCCGACCTCGAGAGCCCTCCTGAGCAGTTCCTCGTCCGTGGAGGCGCATACCACCCTCGAGCCGCCCCTCTCCGTCCTGTAGCCCCCGACGGTTACGATGGTCCTCACGCCGTGCCTCCTTGCGAAATCGAGGACGCAGGACGCCACCTCGTACTGCCCGCGGTTCGTCTGGGCCTGGCTATCCCCTATGAGGAACATGAGGTCCGGCCCCCTATCCGGGCTACGCCAATAGTAGAACTCCCCCTTCGGGAGCCTTATGCGCCCCCTCTCGTCAACGATGACGTAGTATGGGAAGTGGGGCGAGTAGAGCTCTGCGAACTTCTCGGCCCCGAGGGTCTCCACGAGGTAGCCCACGGCGAGGCGTCCGACGAGGGCGAGGCCCGGGAGGCCCTCTATCAGCACCGGCTTCCTCAGCCTCACACGCTTGAGCTCGCGTACCTCCGTCCTCAACGTCCCGCCAGCTCCCGGGTGAGAGAGACCCCGGTTAATTTAAGCTAAACCCCCACGGCCAAAGCCCTCGGGCGCCCGCCCCCGAGATAACGCTTCTCCGTCCCCCGCACCTGCCTCAGGGCGGGAGTATCATGTCTGCGAACTCCTCCGGCTCGAAGGGCCTTAGGTCATCGTAGCCCTGCCCTACACCTATGAATATTATGGGCTTCTTGGTTACGTAGGCCACGCTCAGGGCCGCCCCGCCCCTCACGTCCGCATCTACCTTCGTGAGGACGGCGCCATCTACGCCCACCGCCTCGTGGAACATCTCGGCCTGCACGGCCGCATCGTTGCCGGTGAGGGCGTCCACCACGAGCAAGGTCAAATCCGGCTCGGCCACCCGCTTTATCTTGGCCAGCTCGTCCATGAGGTTCCTATCCGTCTGGACACGCCCGGCCGTGTCTATGAGCACCACATCTATGTGCCTGGCCCTGGCGTGGGCTATGGCGTCGTAGGCGACGGCCGCCGGGTCTGCGCCATAACGGTGCTTGAGGACCCTCAGGCCGAGCCTACGCCCGTGCTCCTCCAGCTGCTCGATGGCCCCGGCCCGGAAGGTATCGCTGCAGGCGAGGACGACCCTGAGGCCCCTGTCCTTCAGCATCTTCGCTATCTTTGCGATTGTGGTCGTCTTCCCGGAGCCGTTGAAGCCTATGAAGAGGATGGAGAAGGGCTCTCCCTCCGCCCTCTTCTTCCTCACGAGCTCTATTATATCCGGTGGCTCCCCCGAGCCGAGTATCCTCAGTATGGCGTTCCTCAGCGCCTCCCTCACGAACGCCCTCTTGTCGCTCAACCGCCCTACCTTTGTGCCCGTCAGCTCACGGAGGAGCTCTGAGCACATGGCTTCTGCAACGGGGAAGGCCACATCGTTTTCGAGGAGGGCTATCTTAAGCTCCTCCAGGATGGGCTCAAGCTTCCTCGGGCTCAGCTCCGTCTTCGTTATTTTCTCAAGAGCTCTTCTGAGGCCCTTCCTCAGCCCCTCGAGCAACCCGCATCTCCTCCATCAGCGCCCTCATGCGCTCTCTACACGCCTCCAGGGCCCTCTCGACATCGGCCAGCCTCCGCACGTACTCGTTAAGGGCTTTCTCCGCCTCCGCCATGCGCTCCCCTATGACCTCCCTCGCCCTCTCGACATCCATCTCGATGGCCACGTCCGCCCCAACGCCCACGACGGCCTTGTCCACCCGCTCGACCCGGGCCCAGATGTAGGAGCCAGCCCCGATGGGCACGAGGGCCTCCACCCCCTCACGGCCGGCTATACCCTCAAGGGTGGAGCCAGCTATCCTCAGCTCCGCCAGGTAGGCCTCCGCCCTCATGGCCAATTCCCTCAGGAGCCCCTGGAGGGCCTCAAGCCTCCTCGCATCGGCGATTAGCCTGGCGAGCTCCTCC
>CAYUYX010000082.1:0-5914 GCA_964449495.1 uncultured Candidatus Bathyarchaeia archaeon | reverse complement strand
CTCCTCTCCGGCGAGCGTGTGGAGGACATAGCCTGTGCCTTCCAGCTCGCCCTGGCAAGGGGCCTGGCCGAGATGGCCATAAGGGCCGCCGAGCGCTCCGGCGTGGGCGTGGTGGGCTTCTCCGGCGGGGTGGCCTACAACGAAGCCATAGTGAGGGCCGTGAGGAGGGCGGTTGAGGGCGCTGGGCTACGCTTCATAAGGCACAGGGCCGTCCCGTGCGGGGACGGGGGCATATCGCTCGGCCAGGCCGTGATAGGGGCCGTGAGGGCCTCCGAGCCTTAACGGGACGAGCTGGCTTCTTCGAGCCAGGCCACGAGCTTATCGACGTACTCCTCAAGCTCCAGAATAGCCTCAAGCACCTCCTCATCATCGAGGAGGCCCGGGTGGTAGAAGTTTGCGTGAAGCCTCTCGCCGTCCTTAAAGGCCCTCACAAGGCCTTCATCGCCCCTGATATCGGCGAGTCTGAGGACGAACCTCCTTACCGCCCCATGCCTGGCGGGGACTTCCTCGCCGAGAGAGCGGGCGAGAGCTAAGAGAAGGGCATGAAAGGTCGCCCACAAATACTCTCCCGCCTTCCAGAGCTCCCCCTTCCGCCTCTGGGCTACATAATTGGCGAAGAGCACCTCAGCCTCTCTAATCAGCCGGGCCACCGCTTCTTCAGGGGGCCTCAAACCTTCACGACCCTCTTCGGATATATTTCCACCTCCTTTCCGCTCTTCCTGATAGCCTTGTGTATCTCAAGCCTGAAAACGTAATTGCCGGGCACGACAACGCCGTAATCTCTCAGTATCTTCCACGTTGTCTCGCTCAAGAAGAGGTAATCGCCGCTGAGGAGGGGCTTGAGCACGAGCCTTATCTCGGTGCCCCATAGCTCCTTCAAGGCCTCATCCGAGGAGGGGAGGCCCTCTCTCAGCTCGTAGAGTTCTACTATCCTCCCCACGAGCTCGTCCCCCTCCGTCAGCGAATAGGGCCTTGATAAGACACGAGGCGTAATTATGAAACCCAGGGAGATGGAGGCTGCTCCTTCTGGCCTCCTGACGCCCAGCTCCTCCAGCCTTGCCTCGATTAATAGGGGCAATACTCACCAACCCCGTTCTTCGGCATGGCTAAGCATATATAAATACGCCTTCATCACTCGCCCAGCTTGTCAGGCAGGTACTGGTCCACTATGTACGTGAGGCCGTAACGGCTGAAGGCCTCCAGCTCCGACTTGCGCTTGTGGCGCAGGAAGGCCCTTATCTCCCTCTTCCACAGCGGGCCAGAGTACCGGGGGTCCTTCTCCAACTCCTTAAGGCGCTTTATATCCCGCTCCGTGAGGGGGTCGTAGGGGAGCTTGTACTTCACTATGTCCGTCGCCCAGACGCCTATCCACTTGGCATCCGGCGTCGTCAGGCCCCTCAGGTGGGCCGCCTCCGCCGAGCCGGAGATGATGACCATGGCGATGTGCATTCCCCAGGGGTCCCCGTCCGTGAGGAGGAACACGTCGAGGCCCAGCTCCTCGTGAAGGCGCCTTATGAAGTAGCGGGTCGCCCTCGGCGCCTGCCCGGCGGTGTGGATTAGGATGGCCTTGAAGCGCTCGTGCACACGCTCCTCTATGAAGCGGGTGAAGAGGCCGCCCTTCTCTATGGCTATCACCTTGTCGGCGCCCGTGTCCACGAACTTGGCGTTAGCGAGGGCTGGCCCAATCATCATGCCATCGGGGTGAGATGTGAGGTTGAGGCGCTTGCCCTCGTAGCCAGGCACGGTGTACTCGACCGTGAGGTCCCCGAAGACGGAGGAGCGCTCCTCCGGGAAGATGTTGAAGTCCTCCCTGGGGAAGCCCACGACGCTCTCCAGGTCCACGATTATGTTGTTGGATTCCTGCTGGTCCTTGAAGGAGAAGCCGTAGGCCTGGGCCGAGTAGAACACGTCCCTGAGCGTGGTGGTCTTCCAGGAGCTGACGAGCTCGTGGGCGAAGTAGGCGGCCCACACGAGGTGCATGAGGGGCCTGAGGTGCCTTATGTTCGCAGCCGTCCGCCTCACCCGCTTATCGCCGAGGACGAACTGGCGGAGTTCCGGGTCGTAGAGGATGTTACTCGTGGAACGGCTCGGTAGCTCCACCCAGGGGAACTCCCCGGCCTCCATCTGCTCGACGAGGCGCTCCCCGAGGGCCTCAAGGGCCTTAAGCACCCTCTCACGCTTCGTCCCGGAGCCCTTGCCCGCCAAGGCTGGCCCCCAGAAGGCTGGGGCTGGCGATTTATAAGCTGGGGAGGCCTGGCGGGCTTTTATAAGCCGGAGCAGACCGGAAGTCGGGAGGCCGGGAACGACATGGCCGGGCGGAGGAAGCCAGCCCGCCGGATGCCGGAGGCCTTGGTCCTGACCGTTTATGGCGAGATGCCCCCCGAGGTGGCCGAGAGACTCAAGAGGCTTCTGGAGGCGCCGCCAGATGCCCGTGTGGATTAGGGTGAGCATTAGGGCGCCCGGGAGTTCCACGCCCATCAGCACGAGTGCGGCGGAAATGTTATACAGGCCCGCCCATAGCCTTCCTACGTGAGCGTCCCAAGCGAATTGGGAGAGATATGGGAGAGAGCCTCAGGAGAGCTCAAGAAAGAAGAGATAATCGAGCTGTGCTCGGCCCTCGTGAGGGCGCCGAGCGAGAACCCCCCTGGCGACGTATCGCCCGCCGCCGATGTGGCCAGGGCCTGGCTGTCGGAGAGGGGCCACGATTGCGAGGTGCACGAGCCCGAGAGGGGCCGTATAAACGTGCTGGCCCGTTCTGGCGAGGGGAGGCCCTGCCTGATGCTCATGGGCCATTTGGATGTCGTACCGGCCGGCGATAGGGATAGGTGGGGCTTCGACCCCTTCTGCGGGGATGTCCGGGACGGGAAGGTGCTCGGGCGTGGGGCCACGGACATGAAGGGGGGAGTGGCCTGCATCATGGCCGTCTACCACGCCCTCTCCGGCCTGATGGACGAGCTCGGCGGCTCCCTCCTCCTGGCCCTCGTGTGCGATGAGGAGACCGGGGGGCGCCTCGGGACGGGCTGGCTGGCGGAGCAGGGCCTCTTCAACGGCGTAGATGCATGCCTCATAGCCGAGCCCACGACGCCCCACGTGGCCGTCTTGGGCGAGAGAGGGGTCTGCTGGCTGAAGCTCAAGGCCCACGGGCTCCCAGCCCACGGGAGCGTCCCTGGCCTCGGCTTGAACGCCATAGAGCTCATGATGAAGGCCCTCGGGGCCCTGAGGGAAATAGAGAAATCGCCTGTCAGGACACCGGAGGAGGTAAGAGCTGTCCTCGAGGAGATGGAAGAGCTCGTGAGAGCGCCCTACGACATCTTGGGCCTCAAGGGCGTGAAGAAAGCCCTCGCCAAGGTCCTGTACGGTTTCCTCGGGCTCGGGAAGGAGAGGCTGAGGGCCTACGTGGACGCCTGCCGCCGCTTCACGATGAACATAGGCGTCATAAGAGGTGGGACAAAGGTAAACGTGGTGCCGGAGGCCTGTGAGGCGGAGGTGGACGTGCGGATTCCCCACGGCTCCTCCGCTGGCGATGTGTTGGCGCTCGCAAGACGGCTCCTCTCGGGCCTCCCGGGACGCGTAGATGTGGAGCCCCTGAACCGCATAGACCCCTCCTTCACGGGCCCATCTGAGCCCATCTGCACGGCGTTGGACAAGGCTGTTGAGGCTGTTGTAGGGCGCAGGCCCGTGCACGCCCTCATGCCGGCGACCACGGACGCCCACTACCTCAGGGAAAGGGGTATCCCGACGGTCATCTACGGGCCGGGCTTCGTCCACCTTGCCCACGCCTACGATGAGCACGTGCCCATCGAGCATCTGGAGCTGTGCTCACGAGCCATATGTCTCACGGCCATGTGTTTCGTGAGCGCGGGGTTAGCCGGTGCACCTCCATGAGAAGTTCACGGCGAAATTTGGGCGTGTCCATGCTCGTATTGGGGGTGATGTCCGCCGCGATGGCCGTCAACATCTATGGGCCTGGGAGGCGAGGAGGCTCGAGAACCTCGTGAAGCCCTTCTCTGGTGAAGTAGCCATTCCGCGAAATAATGCTCCCATAAAACCGCTTTTGGCCTGGCCTGGCTCGGGGCTCAGAGCTCTTTCAGGGCTTCCCTCAGAGCCTTGGCCGCTTCCTCGAGCCTTAAAGCGGTCCGCTCCATGGCCTCCCTCGCTCTTGCGAGCTTTTCCTCGAGCTCCCTGGCCCTCTCCACCTCGACGGGCAGCTCGACCCTCACGCCCTCCCGGGCGTACTGCTCGTAGACCTTCCTGACCAGCTCGCCGGCCCTCGTCTTCCCGTCGAGGTGCCTCCTTATGGCCGCCTCGCTGAGGCCAACCTCGTCCGCTATCTGCCTGACGGGCATGCCGGCCTTCTGCCTGGCCAGGGCGGCAGCGGCGGCGGCCAGGGAATCTATCCACGTGAGGCGCTCCGTGGGGTCCCTGAGGGCCTCCATGACCTCCGGCCTGAAGAGGGCTCCCACGAGCAGGGCCGCCTCCAGCTTCCTTATGTCCTCCCGCCCGACCGGCTGGAGGGGTACCTCGGACATGGCCATCACCACCACGCCTCGGCCCGGAGGGCCATATATGGCCTACGCTGGCGCTATCTCCATGACGTCCCTCCTCACCCTCAGCACCTTGTCCGGGTAGACCACTATGCCCCTGTCCGTGATGTCGAAGGGGTGCCTGCGCATGGAGTGGGCCGTTCCACGCATCTTCCACACGATTAGGCTCCGGTATAGCTGGCCGTTGAACTCGTCTAAATCGAGCCTTATTATGCCGTCGGCTGCGTGCTCGACGCCAGGACCCCCGAAGCCACGCTCGGTAACGCTCACCTGGGAGACGAGGATTGACGTGCAGCCGAGGCCGGAGAGCATCTTCTTGAGTCGCATGACCACGGAGCGGGCCACCACGGGCCTCGTCATGTAGAGGCTCGTTACAGAATCTATCACCACCCTCTCGGCCCCGAGGTCCTTGACGGCCGAGCGGGCCACGTCGACAAGCGATGAGAAGTCCTCAGGCGCCCTCACCACGTACTTCTCCCGCTTGGCGTACTCGCCCACGCCGCCCGTGAAGGCATCTACTATGGCGAACTTCCCCTCTTCCTCATAGGGCTTGACATCCCACCCGAACTGCGCCATCCCGAGCTTTATCTGGGCTGGGTGCTCCTCAAGGGCCACGAGGACGCCGGGCTCCCCGTTCTCAAGGCCGTAGTAGAGGAACTGCTGGCCGAAGATTGTCTTGCCCGTGCCGGGGCCGCCGGAGAGGAGGACGACGTTGCGCTTCGGGATGCCGCCCCTCAGTATCTCGTCCATGCCCGGGATGCCCGTCTTTACGCGCTCCAAGCCCCAGCACCCCCCACCTCAGGCTCACCGACATCCCTTATATTCGCTTAGGCCCCGGTAGAGCGCTCAGCGGAGCCTGATGTCGAGCCCGAACTTCTCGACAGCATCCTTGATTATGTGGGCGTGGTCGAAGGCCAGGCGGTCCGGCGGGGCTCTGAAGGCCCTCACCTCTGCGGCATCTGAGGCCGCCCTGAGCGAGCCGCCTACCTCACGAGCGAGGAAAGCTATGGAGATGACGTGCCCCCTCGGGTCCCTGTCCGGCTCCGAGTAAACGCCCACGAGGCCCTCTATGGCCACCTCAAGCCCCGTCTCCTCCATGACCTCCCGCTTGACAGCGTCTTCCACGCGCTCGCCGTACCTGACGAAGCCCCCGGGAAGGGCCCAGAAGCCCCTGAAGGGCTCTTTTGCACGCTTCACGAGCACTAAGGAGCCATCTGGCCTAAGCACGACGGCGTCCACGGCCACGAGGGGAACTCGCCGCTCGCGCAAGGCGGGTACCTGGGAAAAATGCCACAAGCCGCTCTTATTTTTGTGGCCGAGGGCCCTGCTCCCCCGCGCCGGGGACCAGCCGAGGAGAGCTGAAAACATTT
>CAYUYX010000081.1:0-5969 GCA_964449495.1 uncultured Candidatus Bathyarchaeia archaeon | reverse complement strand
CCCGCACCCCGACCCGGACGTCTGCATGGGCCGGGTAAACGATGCCATCCTCTACGGCTCCATCGTCCACCTCTGGGCCGATGTAGATGACGGCACGGCTAAGCTGATGGCCGAAAAAGCGCCCTCCTGCACTTCGAGCGCCTACGGCAAGCCCTTCCTGACCATATACGAGGAGGCCGGGCGTGATTTCTACGCCATAGACCCGGCCGTATTTGCGCCAGCCCGGGTGGTCGTTTCGAGCCTTAGGTCGGGCAGGTCTTACGTGGCTGGCGAGCTGAATAAGGAACTCGTCGCCAGCTCCTTCGGCATATCGTCCCTATAACCTCATGCGGCCGCCGTGCAGGGCCCAGATACGGCAGGTGCCCTCCATCCCGACCATGCATGGGCCGACGGGCCTCTCGGGCGTGCAGGAGCGCATGAAGAGGGGACAATCCGTCGGGTATATCTTGCCTATCATTATCTCGTGGCATCGGCAGCCGGGCGCTATATCACGGCCGGAGCGCACGGGAATATCGTAGCGCTCCCTCGCATCGTACCTGGCCAGCTCTTCCCTTAGCCTGAGGGCCGATTGGCCTATCACTCCGAGGCCTCTCCAAGCGCCATCTACCACCTCGAAGGCCTTGCGCATGAATTCCTTGGCCTTAAGATTGCCCTCCCACCTTACGGCCCGCTTATACTCGTTCTCAAGCCTTGCGGCCCCCTCCCTGAGCTGCCTGAGGAGCATGTAGATGGCCATGAGGACATCTAATGGCTCGAAGCCAGCCACCACGACGGGGAGGCCGTAGCGCTCCGGGAATGGCCTGTAGGGCTCTGCGCCAATTATGGTCGAGACGTGCCCCGGCGCTATGAAGCCCCTTATGGCCAGCTCCGGCATCCCGGCGAGGAGCTCCATGGCCGGCGGTATCAGGCGGTGGGCCACGAGGAAGCTAAGGTTCCCGGGCGGTCCCCTCAGCACCTCCACGGCCGTGGAGGGCGCCGTCGTCTCGAAGCCTATGGCGAAGAACACGAATTCCTTCTCCGGCTCCTTCTTCGCCATTCTAATAGCATCTTCAACGCTGTAGACGACCCGGACATCTCCTCCCTCGGCCCTGGCCTGCTGGAGCGAGAGCTCTGAGCCGGGCGCCCTGAATATATCGCCGAAGGTGGCCACTACAGCGCCGTTCAGGGCGAGCCAGATGGCCTCGTCTATCTCCCTGGCCGGGACGATGCAGACCGGGCAGCCCGGGCCGGCCACCACCTCCACGTTCTCGGGGAGGAGCGAGCGGATGCCGTAGTGGCTTATCGTCCACTCGTGCGTCCCGCAGACGTGGCAGAACTTCACGGGCTCGGGGGGCTCAAGCGCTCTTATCTTCTCCACGAGCTTCCTTGCGAGCCTTGGGTCCCTGAACCTAAGGCTTACCTCCACGCCCTCCTCCCCCGAGCATCTCCTCCCAGAGCCTGAGCGTCTCGAGGGCCTCCCGCTCGTCGAGAACCTGGATGGCGAAGCCGGCGTGGACGAGCACGTACTGCCCGGGCCTGACATCCACGAGTGAGACATCTATCTCCCGGGTGGTGCCCCCGAAGTCCACCTTGGCCCGGGAGCCCTCGACCGCTATGACCTTTGCGGGGATGGCCAAGCACATCTCGGTAGCCCGGGCGCCCCTCGCTTACTAAAGCCTTAAGCAGAATAGAGGCCTGGGCTCCCACGAGTTGGACGAGGCCGAGGCAGTAGAGGCCGAGCTGAGGGCCTGGCTCTCGGGTGCGCCCAAGCTGGTGGTCGTGGGCGTGGGGAACCCCCTGAGGCGTGATGATGCCGTAGGCGTGGTGGTCGTGAGGAGGCTGAGGGAGGGGCTTGAGCGCTCGGGAGGCCTCCCGAGCTCGGTGGAGCTGGTGGAGGCCGAGGCCGTGCCGGAGAACCTGATGGGGCCTATCATGCGCTTGAGGCCGAGCCACATCCTCATAATAGACGCTGCTCACCACGATGGCCCTCCTGGCTCCGTGATGCTCGTGGGGCCCGATGCTCTCGGGGGCCCTTCTTTCTCGACCCACGCCCCCTCCCTCAGGCTGTTCTGCTCCTTCTTAGAGCGGGCCATAGGGGCCAAGAGCCTCGTCATCGGGATAAGGCCGTTGGACACGGGCTTCGGGGAGGGCCTGACGGAGCAGCTCGATAGGGCGGCCGATATGGTGGCCGACATGCTCGTGCGCCTCCTATCCCGGGCCGGGCGTTAAGGCTATATGAAGAAGGCCACCTCGCCCGGTGGGCCGATGAAGATGAGGGAGGTGGTGAGGGCGGAGGAAGGCGAGATATTCGATATCGAGCTTGAGGAGTCGCTCCTGAGGGCGAACGAGGAGATAGCGGAGAAGAACAGGGCCCTCCTGGCCAGGTACGGCGTGAGGGCCATAGATGTAATGGGCTCCATAGGCTCTGGGAAGACGAGCCTCATAGAACACATGATAAGGCTCCTGAAGGGGCGCTACCGCATAGCCTACATCGCCGGAGACCTCACGACCACCATAGATGCCGATAGGATAGCCGAGCACGACGTCCCCGTCGTCCAGATAAACACGGGGAAGGAATGCCATCTCGATGCCAACCTCGTGGCCAAGGCCCTCGGCAAGCTCGACCTGGCCAATACGGATATAATATTCATAGAGAACGTGGGGAACCACATATGCCCAGCGGAGTTCCCCCTCGGGGCCGACGCCAGGATAGTGGTCGTGAGCGTTACGGAGGGTCCGTTCATGGTGGTGAAGCACCCGTACATCTTCATGGGGGCGGACGTGGCCGTGATAAACAAGATAGACTTAGCCGATGCCATGGGCGTGAGCGTGGAGAAGCTCGAGAGAGATGCGCTCTCCATAAACCCGGGCATAAAGGTCGTGAGGACGAACTGCCGGACGGGGGAGGGCGTGGAGGGCGTGGTGAAGGCCCTCGGGCTCTGAGCACGGAGCCGGAGAAGCATGCACGAGCTCTCCATCGCCAGGAGAATCGTCCTGATAGCTCTTTCTGAGGCTGAGAAGCGTGGAGCCGAGCGGGTGCTCCAGGTCAGGGTGCGCATCGGGGAGCTGAGCTTCTTGAGGCCCGAGCAGCTCTCCTTCTGGTTTAAAACGCTATCCCAGGGGACGCTCCTCGAAGGGGCCGAGCTCGTTATAGATATCGAGCCCGGGGAGGTGAGGTGCCCGTGCTGTGGCTACAAGGGGCCTATGAGGGTGGAGGACGACCCGCTCTACCACGTGGTCTTCCCGACGCTCTCCTGCCCGAGGTGCGGGCGCCCTGTCGAGATAACCCGGGGGAAGGGCTACTCCATTACGAGCATCCGCTTGGTGAAGCAGCGGGCTAATAGCTAATAAAGGCCCTGCGGCGCCTCAACCCCGGAAGGACATGCAGGTCAGAGCGATATTCGAGCACGCCTGCCCGAACTGCGGGGGGAGGATAAGCGACCTAAGGCTCTTCTTGGGCGTCCCGTGCGAGAGCTGTCTCCCCGTGAAGGATGAGGAGCTCTTCCAGAAGCTCTCTGGGATGAAGAAAGAGGAGATAATGGCCTTCTGCTTGAAGAAGCTCAAGGAGCTGGGAAATCTCAGGGGCTACGGGGCTCTGGCCAGCTTCCACGCTGAAATCGCAGATTTTGAAGAGTTCTTCAAGCGAGCCGTTGGGAGCAGGCCTTGGAGCGCCCAGAGGACATGGGCCAGGAGGGCTATATCGGGCAAGAGCTTTGCAATAATAGCGCCCACGGGAAGCGGGAAAACGCTCTTCGGCTCCGTACTGGCCCTCTACATGGCATCAAAAGGGAAGAGAGCCTATATACTACTGCCTACATCGCTCCTCGTCAAGCAAGTATATGAGCGTCTCCTCTCCCTGGCAGATAAGGCCGAGATGAGCGCCAGAATTGTCTGCTACCATTCCATGCTCACGAGGAAGCAGGCTAAGGAGGCTCTTGAGGCCATAGAGAAGGGGGAGCTTGATATCCTCATCACGACCTCCTTCTTCCTCGCCAGGCGGGGCGAGCTCCTCGATGGCCAACGCTTCGATTTGGTCTTCGTTGACGACGTAGACGCCTTTCTGCGCTCTTCTAAGAACGTAGATGCTGTTCTAAAGCTCTTGGGCATCCCTGAGGAAGCTATCTCAGATGCCCTTAAGGCCATAAAGCTGAAGACGGAGATATCTAAGGCCCTCAGGAGAAAGAAAAAGCCAGGCGAGGAGCTGGACGAGCTCAGGCTCCGCCTTGAGGAGATAGAGGGGCGCCTCGAGCCGCTCAGGCGTGGGGAAGGGCATGGCCTCCTCATCGTCTCCGGGGCGACCATAAGGGCCAAGAGGACGAGGCGCATCAAGCTCTTCCGGGAACTTCTCGGCTTCGAGCTCGGGGGGCGGGCCGAGGGGCTCAGGAACGTGGAGAACCTGTACGTGAGGCCGGAGGGGGCGCTGGAGGAAGAAGTCCTCAAGCTCATCCGCAAGCTCGGGACGGGCGGCCTCGTCTTCGTCCCCCTCGATAAGGGCTCTGCTTACGCCGAGGAGCTCGCAGACTACCTAAAAGACCGGGGCGTGCGAGCCGGGGCTTTCACGAGGGCGAGGAAGAAGCTCATAGAGGCCTTCGTCTCGGGCGAGCTGGACGTTCTCGTGGGCGTCGCATCCTTCAGGAGCCCCCTCGCAAGGGGCATAGACCTGCCGGTTAGGGTGCGCTACGCCCTCTTCGCAGGCGTGCCGAAGATGCGCATAAGCCTAGCCATCTCGGAGTTCAGCCCCTACCGGGCCGTCGTGCTCCTCGCAAACCTCAGGGAGGTGCTGTCCGGCGAGGAGGCCGATAGGGCGGATGCCTACATCGCCCGCCTCAGGCATGTGGCGAGCATGCTCAGGCGTGATGAGGTAAAAGAGGTGGTCAAGGCCATCTTGGAGAACAGGACCCTATCCGGCTTCCTTGAGAGGGCGAGGAGCGTCTTCTCCGAGGCCTGGGCCTTCCTGAGAGAGCTCCTATCGAGGCCGGACGTGAGGGAGGCCATAAGGGAGAGCCCCCACATGTCCTTGGACGAGCGCTCGGGCGAGCCCTACATAATAGTCCCGGACCCGGTGGGCTACCTCCAGGCCTCTGGCCGAACGTCCAGGCTATACGCAGGGGGCATCTCGAAGGGCCTGTCCGTGGTCATCATAGACGAGGAGAAGGCCTTCAACGGGCTGCTGAGGGCGCTGAGGTGGTACCTCGAGGACGTGGAATGGCGGTCTCTCCACGAGGCCGATTTGAAGGCCATAATGGCCGAGGTGGACAGGGATAGAGAGCTCATAAGGAAGCTCATCTCCGGGGAAGCAGCCATCGAGATGAAGGACCCCATGGAGACGGCCCTCCTTGTCGTGGAATCGCCCACCAAGGCCAGGACCATCGCCCGCCTCCTCGGGAGGCCGAGCAAGCGGGCGGTAGGCCCCCTCACGGCCTTCGAGATATCCACTGGCGATTTCTTCCTGACCGTCGTGGCCAGCAAGGGGCACGTCTTCGACCTCATCACGAGGGGGGGCTTCCACGGCGTCGAGGTGATGGACGGGCATTTCATCCCCATCTACGGGACGATAAAGCGCTGCAGGCGCTGCGGGGAGCAGTTCACGGACTACATCGAGCGCTGCCCCTTCTGCGGGAGCCCCCTGAGCGACAAGGCGGAGCTCCTCGACGCCCTGAGGGCTCTGGCCAAGGAGGTGGACGTGCTGCTCGTGGGGACGGATGCGGATGCGGAGGGCGAGAAGATAGGCTGGGACATAGCCACCTACCTGGCCCCGTACGTGCGGGAGATAAGGCGCATAGAGTTCCACGAGGTAACCCGCAGGGCCCTCCTTGAGGCCCTGAGGAACCCCAGGGGCGTGGACGAGCGCCTCGTGGAGGCCCAGATACTAAGGCGCATAGAGGACCGCTGGATAGGCTTCGAGCTGAGCCAGAAAGTTCAGGCCTACCTCAAGCGCAGGAGGCTCTCGGCCGGGAGGGTGCAGACCCCCGTGCTGAGGTGGGTGGTAG
>CAYUYX010000080.1:4536-5995 GCA_964449495.1 uncultured Candidatus Bathyarchaeia archaeon | reverse complement strand
GTGCTCAACCACGCCCCCGTGTGGCTCCTCTACAGGGCGCTCAAGGGCCGTGTCATCCTCGATAGGGACCCCGTGCTCAGGGCGAGGCTCTACCTCATGGCCCTGGATACCCTATCGCCGGCCCGCTGGCACAGGGGCCGTGGCTCCCTCGGCGAGTAGCTGCGTTAGCTTTTTCAACTTCGGGCCAGACATCCCCACAAGCGGGGGCGGTGCGATGCCCGGCATGTTCGATGAGAAGGCCCTGGAGGAGCTCGAACGTGAGGTGGAGCGCTGGGAGCGGGAGACCGTCCCAAAGTGGCTCTCAAGGCTGCCGGAGCGCAAGAAGGAGTTCACAACCCTATCCGGCATACCGGTCAAGCGCCTTTACACGCCCTTAGACATAGCGGGCAAGGACTACATGCGTGATTTGGGTCTCCCGGGCGAGTACCCCTTCACACGAGGCATTCACGCCACCATGTATAGGGCGAGGATATGGACCATGCGTCAGTTCTCAGGCTTCGGGACGGCCGAGGACACGAACAAGCGCTTCAAGTACCTCATAAAGGAGGGCGAGACGGGCCTCAGCATAGCCTTCGATTACCCGACCATCATGGGCTACGATAGCGACCACCCTCTCGCCAGGGGGGAGGTGGGCGTCTGCGGCGTGGCCATAGACACGCTGAAGGACTTCGAGATACTCTTCGACGGCATCCCCATGGACAAGGTAACCACGTCCATGACGATAAATGGCCCGACGATACCCGTCCTCTCCATGTACATAGCGACGGCGGAGAAGCAGGGCGTTAGGCCGGAGCAGATAGGCGGGACCGTCCAGAACGACATGCTGAAGGAGTTCATAGGCCAGAAGCTCATCATCTGGCCTCCCGAGCCCTCCGTTAAGCTCGTGGTGGACACGATAGAATATTGCACGAAGCACGTCCCGAGGTGGAACCCCATAAGCATAAGCGGCTACCACATCCGGGAGGCCGGCTCGGACGCCGTGCAGGAGCTTGCCTTCACCCTGGCGGACGCCATAGCCTACGTGGAGGAGTGCGTGGAACGTGGCATGGACGTGGATGAGTTCGCCCCACGCCTATCGTTCTTCTTCGCCTCGCACAACAACTTCTTCGAGGAGATTGCGAAGTTCAGGGCCGCAAGGCGCATGTGGGCCAAGATAATGCGCGAGCGCTTCGGGGCCAAGAAGCCCCGCTCCATGTGGATGCGCATGCACGTCCAGACATCAGGCGCCACTCTCACGGCCCAGCAGCCCGTTAACAACGTGGCGAGGGTAACCATCCAGGCCTTAGCGGCCGTCCTCGGGGGCGCCCAGTCCATCCACACGAACTCCTTCGACGAGACGCTCTGCCTCCCGACGGAGGAGGCGGTGAGGGTGGCCCTGCGCACCCAGCAGATAATAGCTTACGAGAGCGGCGTGGCCGATGTGGTGGACCCGCTCGGCGGCTCCTACTACGTGGAGTGG
>CAYUYX010000080.1:0-4526 GCA_964449495.1 uncultured Candidatus Bathyarchaeia archaeon | reverse complement strand
AGATAGAGGAGCGGGCCTGGCGCTACATAGACCGCATAGACAGCATGGGCGGGATGGTGAGGGCCATAGAGAAGGGCTACCCCCAGCGGGAGGTGGCCAACACGGCCTACCGGTACCAGAGGGGCGTGGATAGGGGCGAGATACCAATTGTGGGCGTGAACTGCTTCACCGTAGAGCCAGAGGAGGATTGGGTCCCCATAGACCCGGCGTGGGTCGTGAAGAGGGCGCCGGAGTACGAGCAGAGGCAGCTCGAGCGCCTGAGGGCCGTGAAGGCGTCGAGGGACAACCGCAAGGTCGAGGAGCGCCTGGACGCCCTGAGGAGGGCTGCCGAGAAGAACGAGAACGTCTTCCCCTACGTGCTTGAGGCCGTGAAGGCCTATGCGACGTTGGGCGAGATATGCGGCGTGCTCCGTGAGGTATACGGGGAGTGGAAGGAGCTCATAATAATATGAGCGGGGCGCCGGGGCCTGTTAGAGAAGAGGCCAGCCGAGGAACTTGCAGAGCTCATCGAGCGCTGTGCTAAATGCGATTTTATAGATAAGCCCTTTATCAGATATCGTGTCTATGAGCGGTGGTTGCCCGAGCGAGTTAACGTGCTCGTGGTGGTGGAGAGCCCTCCCCCCGGCGAGAAAGAGGACTTCTTCTACAACCTGAGCAAGGGCGATAGGCTGAGGCGTAACCTGAGGGCCCTCCTGGGCCTGGAGATGGCGGATGAAGAGCTCCCCGCCTGGCTGAAGGAGCGGGGCGTGTTCATCACGGATGCCATAAAGTGCAGGCCCGTGAAGAGGGCGCTCAGGGAGGTGCGCTTGAGAGTGCGCATGTGCTTGAACTGCCTATTCATCCTAAAGCGGGAGGTAGAGCTCCTCGAGCCGGGGCGTGTGGTCGTCATGGGCGAGACGGCCCAGCTCGCATCGGCGTTCCTCGGCCTCAAGGGCGTGGTGGTTTTTCCTCACCCGAACAGGATGATGAGGTTCCCGAGGGAGATAAGGCCCGTCCTCGGGGAGGCCCTCAAGAGGGCCTTGGGCTTGTTTCTTCCTCGCTCCCATAAGTTATGATATTAAGAGCTCGTCCCTCGGCGCCATGAACGTGATGAGAAGACGGTTATTTATGCATTTATAACATATCGTGGCGGGTCAAGGCCTATATAGAGATTGGGATTTCGGGGAGGAGGTACGGTGCTCCTAACCATATACGCTTGCCGGAGGTCGTCATCGAGCAGACAGGTCGGTTAAGATGTTTCAAGCAAATTCTGGAGTTCGCGTAAGGCAGCACAAAGGCAAGGAAAGACCTCTTTTAATAAGCCATCTCGCACTCTCTCACGGTCTCTTAATAGCTTTCTAAGCTCCCTTGCTGTAGAAGGCGGGCGTGCGAGGCCGAGGCGCTCCGAGAGAAGGGCTAAGTTTTCTTCAGTGCTCTTCTGCTCGCCTAAAACCACTACTAAGGCCCGGAACGCCCTATGCCCATGTCTGCCCTCGACCATCAGGAGGGCGCATAACCGGGAGGTAAGCGTCTGCTCGATATTCAATACCTCTATGCCGTAATCGGTCATCGCACTCTCCAGCTCACTGTGCATATCGGTCTGTCCGGCTAAGAAGGCTCTGAAGTGCTCTTTATCGCCCAACACGAGCACGGACATGAAGGGCAGCTCGCTCCTACGCTTGTAAGCTCGCTCGAGGTGGAGCTTCAAGTCCTCACATACCACCTTGAGGCCTCGTTTGCCCCTCGTGGGAGGAAACCAGAGTAGGATGCGCCCGTTGAAGCGGTCGGCCACGCCCTCTAAGAGGCCACGCTCACGACGCCCATCAAAGGTGAGGACGAGCACGAAGGGCATCTTAGGCTCAAGCTTCTCAGATACTATCATGGGCTATCCGCCCATCAGAGCTTAAGCCACTCCACTAAGTAGCGTGGGTCTTGGTTGGTCTCGTCTAACACGTGCTCTAACTCCTCCACGCCCATGTAGTCCGCCCTCAGTAAGTCGTCATCGGTCTTCTGAAGCATAACGAGCTGGGCTTCCTCTCTGGGCCACACATCTGGGAGCGCATATAGCACGTCTAAGCTATGCGTGGCCAAGACCACCTGCCAATCACGCTCGGCCAGCCAAGCCAAGACGGCCTTCACGAGCGAGGGATGCATGTTGGATTCGAAGTCGTCCCAGAGGACGAGCATGGGTCTTGCGGCTTCAAGCCACAGGAGGACGGATATAACACGCTTGAGGCCATCGCCCACGTCTTTGAGGCGCACGTAGAAAGGAGGGCCACGTGATGGCTCTCTGCGTAAGTGAAGCTCCTTCTCAGAGAACAGGACTTCCGTGAAGACCTCATCCACGCACTTATTCACCACATCACGGGCCACCCGGTAATGAGCGCCTGTCTTCACGACTAAGTCCTGTTTTTCATATAATTTCTCCTCAAGTCTTGAGAGGAAGGCATCGGAGCTCGGAATGAAGATAACGGCGTCTTCTCCTCTGGGCGATTTGATTAGGCCTGCTTCCGTTAGTCTCTTCATCGCCGCATCTCGTGATGAGCTTACCGCCTCCTCCCCCCAGTAGAGCGCAGACCCCCCTTCAGCCATTACCTGCACCTTAAGACGTATATCACGCTCGAGCACGTAAGCGACTGTGGCCACGCCCGCATACTTATAGACGAGGGCGCTCAGTCCCTTCCCGTGAAGGTCAGCCACAAACAAGCGTCTCTTCTCGAACCAAGACATGGGCGTCTCCGGGTGGGGGAGGAGGGCCAGGGCCTCTAAGACAGTGGTCTTGCCGGCGTTATTACGCCCTATGAGCGCGTTCAATCTCTTGAACCTGAGCGGTTCTGCCGTCTTACTCACGCCCTTGAACTCGTGTAGTGAGAGTTCCCTGACGAACATCACGTAAGAAAGGTCGGCCGTGCTTCATATAAATTTCATGCGCTGGTCGGCCTCCATTAAAGCTCTTCTTCCTCGCCCTCCCCCGCTATCCCGGTTTCTTCGATTTCTTCCTCCTCGGCTTCTACAGGCAGCCTGACGGGGTTCAGCACGTGGATGCCGAGCTCACGAGCTCTCTCCATTATCTGGAGCCTCTTCCTCAGCCCGACCGTGCGAGCTATGCGAGCCGCCTGCGTGGCGGGGTTGAGGCGCTCGAGCTCCTCCACGTTGTGCACGAGCACCTCTCGGTAGCCCGATGGGTGGAGCCCCCTGGCCTCAGCTGGCCCCCTGTAGCCCACCTTCACTATGGCTGGCCATCCCTTCTTCTGGAGCCTCATCTTGCTGTCCATGCCCTTGGGCTTGCGCCACGAGGGCTTGACCCGCACGTAGCGCCACGACTCCTGGCGGACGAAATCCGGCTTCTTGGCCTTCACCCGCTTCCTCAGCTCAACGAGCTCCATGAAGGGGCCTTTTCCCTCCTCCGTCCCCGTGGGACACATGGCCAATGCCCTGTGGGGAAGCCCGATAAAAGCTATTCGCCCCACCACCGCCACGCATGCGCGATGTATTCCCCCGTTAATCAACCTACCCGTGCGAGGCGGGCGAGCCTGGGGCGCTGCGGACCACGGGGTATCGGGCGCTCAGACGTACTTCCGGCAGTGGTAGCAGTAGTAGCGGCCGTACTGAGGTATGTAGGTGGCTTCTCTCCCGCAGTGCGGGCACTTCACGGGCCCTGGAGGTGAAGGTGGGGCCGATGGCGTTATGCGCTCCGTGGTGGGCTCGAGCTTATAGTACGTCTGTATCTGGCTCATGAATACGCCCCAGAAGTAATTGCTGTCCTCGTTATCGTATATCGGTGCTCCCTCCGTGTAGGTCGAGAAGGCGTAGTAAGGGACAACGGCTATGTGGAAGAGCGCCCCTTCCTCGTGCTTCACGAGATGCATGTCTACCCCAGCCCCCCTGACCACGGGGCCGCCAAAGAAGAAGGCCTTCGCTATATCGCCTCTGAAGATAACGCCTCTTATCCTCGCCTCCTCCGATGTGATGGCCGCAAGCTCCGTCTTACCGCCGTTATGCCTAATCAGACTCTCAAGCCACCTGCCGAGGGCCTCGATGTCCCTCACGCCCCTTATGAGGTACGTGCCCTCCGGCAACCCCTACACCACCCTCTGAGCATGAGCCTTTAACTAAGCCTTATATCTCTTACCGTAGCCCAGCTAAACGGGCGAGAAAATGGCAGCTCCACCTGCCCCAGCTCCAACGACCACGACAGTACCCACCACGAGGCCGGAGGTCCAAGAAGCCATCACGTACATCCGATGGGCTCTGACCATGTTCGGGGTGGCCTTCATCGTTATGCTCCTATGGGGCCTCCTGAACCTCCTGGGCTACTTCCTCGGATGGTGGTGGTGGTCGGACCTGCTGGGCGGCATCGTGAGGCTCATCTTCGCCGTGATGGCCGTAGCCTCCTACGGATACGTCAGGGCCAAGGCGTACTCACCGCTCGTGGCTGGCCAGCTCCACATAGCGTATCAAGCCCACATGCCGTGCATAATCCTCGGCTTCATCTTCGGCCTGGGCATAGCCGGCGTGCTCATAGTCCTCGCCTACATGAGGATAAG
>CAYUYX010000079.1:3567-6122 GCA_964449495.1 uncultured Candidatus Bathyarchaeia archaeon | reverse complement strand
AGCCCGTTCGTGAGGGCCGTGAAGAGCATGGCCACGAGCAGCAGGGCGCTTACCGCTCTCACGTGGGAGGGCGCTTCTCTCCCCCTAAAATCGCTTTCGCTTCCCCCGCAACCTGGTCTTCGAGATGGCGAGGGGGAGGAGGGCTACCGCAAGCGGGATAGCCGATATGGCCAAGCTCGCCTCTCGGCCCAGGAGGTCGGCGAGGAAGCCCCCCGAGAGGCCGAGGAGGACCCCGAGGTTCTTGGCCACCTCGCAGGAGCCCATGGCCTCCCCTCTCACGTCCTCCGTGGTGAACTCGGCCGGGCTGAGGACGTAGCCGAGGTTGAAGAAGGACCAGACGGGCATGAGCCATAGGATGGCGTAAGCGACCGGGTTTCCCACGAGGGCGAAGCACAGCATGAGCACTGCATAACAGGCCGTGGAGGCCGTGAGGGTCCCGAGGCCCCCGAACCTCCTGATGGCCTCCCTCGCCAGGACGAGGGCCACCGCCGAGGCCATCGAGCTCATCCCCCAGAGGAGGCCCATGATGAGCTTGGAGCGGCCGAGGAGGTCGTACAACCGCATTCTCGCAAGAGGGCTCGCCCACTGAAGGCCGAACCACGCAAGGAATATCCCGACCAAGAGGGAGCCGAAGCCCGTCCCCGCCCTGAACCTGATGGAGAAGGCCCCTCTCGCATAGGCTAAGGGGCTCCCGGGCTTCCTCGGCAGCGGCTCCTCCGAGTAAAGGACGAGGAACGCTGGAAAGGCAAGGAGGACGCAGAAGCAGAGGAGGAAGAGGCCCGATGGGCCGAGGAGGGCCTCGGCAGGCCCCATGGCTGAGGAGCCTATGGCGAAGCCGATGCCCCCTATGAGGGAGAAAGCCGTCGTGGCCTTCTCACGCTCCGGGTCGCTCGTGAGGGCGGCCATGTAAGCGGGGTAGGCGACGGCCCAGAAGAAGCAGGCTGCGAGGTAGGAGAGCAGGAGAGGCCAGACCTTATCGTTCACAACGGCCATGACGATTACGGGGAAAGCCGAGGCCGTGAAGCCGGAGAGGATGAAGGGCTTTCTCCGGCCGTAGTAATCGGAGAGAGCGCCCCAGAACCTGGAGGACAGGTATGTGATGGCCGCTAATGAGTCCATGAGGCATAGCTGGAGGTAGGTGGCCCCTATATCGTACAGGCGGAAGTTGAGGTAAGTCCAACATAAGCCCCATCCGACCGAGCTGATGGCGTTGGACGCCACGAGCACACGGGTCCCACGTCTCATGCCCTGCTCCGCTCGAGCTAAGCCCCCCGCTTTCTTCTTAAGCCTGTGGCCCTAAGGAGGCGTGGGGCCCTGCTTGCGGTTGAGGAAGGTCCAGGAGGTCGGTAGGGGAACGCTCATCGTCTCGCTCCCGAAGGCGTGGGCCAGGCGGTTCGGCGTCAGGAAGGGCTCCATATTGGCCGTGAGGGAGACGGCGAGGGGACAGCTCATCCTCGAGCCCTTCACGGGCAGGGAAGAAGAGCCCATGACGATAACGGTCAGGTGCGATGGGAAGAGGCGGGAGGAGGTAGAGTGGAATATCATAGGAGCTTATCTCCTCGGCTACGAGACCATAGAGCTCGTCGCGAGGACGCGCCTGAGCTCGGAGGTGAAGTCCGCCATAAGAGAGGCGGTCAGGGGCTTAGCTGGCCTCGAGATAGTGGATGAGGACATGAGGCGTGTCGTCATAAACTGCCTCGTTAACCCCTCGGCGGTCGCCCCGAGGACCCTCCTGGTCAGGAAGAATGCAATAACCATAGGGATGCACACGGACGCCGTGGCAGCCCTCGTAACCGGCGATAAGAGCCTGGCGGAGATGGTCATGGACAGGGACGAGGAGGTGGACAGGCTCTACTTCCTCCTCGTGAGGCTCCTGAGGACGGCCATAAGGGACCTGAAGCTGGCGGAGAAGTTCGAGCTCACCCCGATAGATTGCCTGGACTTCAGGATGGCCGCCAAGCTCGTAGAGTCCATAGGCGACCACGCCGTTGACGTGGCCGGCCTCGCCATGAGGCTCCCGGAGGGCTCATCGCTCGAGGCCATCGGGGACGAGATGAGCTCTGCCTCCGAGCTGCTGAGGGAGATGCAGGATGCGGCGGTCAGGGCCTTCCTGACGAGGAGGGGCTCCCTCGTGGGGGAGGTGAAGGGGGAGCTCAGAGCCCGCTTCTCCGAGGCGTTGGGCGATGTGGAGGAGAAGGCCGGGGACCTCGGGGGCCTATCCCACGTGGCCTATTCCGCAGCATCGCTCATGAACGAGATAGCGAAGTGCTGTATAGACATCGCCGACTTAGTCGTGCCATCCGGCATAGAGGTCGGCTGAGCCATAGGCTTAAACGCTCAAGTGCCCGCTCCTGGGCGAGGAGGCGTCCTCCGTGGAGGAGCACCGCACCGTCGAGGTGAAGGCGAGGGTAGGGGACCTCGGCTCCGTTGAAGAGCGCCTGAAGTCCTCTGGCGCCATTAAGGTAGGCTCCTTCCGGCAGATTGATTATTACTTCCACGTGCCGAGGGGGAGGCTGAAGCTCAGGGAGGTAGAGGGCTCCGAGGAGGTGGAGCAG
>CAYUYX010000079.1:0-3557 GCA_964449495.1 uncultured Candidatus Bathyarchaeia archaeon | reverse complement strand
AGGTAAGGACCATCTACCGGCTCGGGCCAGCCGAGCTTCACCTCGATGACGTGGAGGGCGTCGGCCAGATTGTGGAGGTGGAAATCGGGCTTGAGGGGGGGCTTAGCGAGGAGGGGGCCGTCGAACTCGCCAGGAAGGTGCTGGGGGACCTGGGCGTGCGTGAAGAAGACCTCATCCCGTGCTCGAACATAGACCTCCTGTCGGGCGGCGATGGCCTGAGGGTCCTCTGGGCCCCCTGGCGCATGACATACGTCGTGAGGGCTCACGAGCGGAAGGGGTGCTTGTTCTGCGAGCTCCGGGAGGAGGGGCGAGATGAGGAAAACAAGGTGATATACCGGGGCCGCACGTGCTACGTCGTGCTCAACATATACCCGTACAACACGGGCCACGTCATGGTGGCGCCCTACAGGCACGTGGCCGACCCAACGGGCCTCACGGACGATGAGCTCCTCGACCTATGGAGGACCGTCAACCTGGCCATAAGGGCCATAAGGGCGGCCTACAAGCCCCACGGCTTCAACATAGGCATAAACCTCGGCCGCGTGGCCGGCGCAGGGGTGGAGGAGCACCTGCACGTGCACGTGGTGCCCCGTTGGTCGGGCGACACGAACTTCATGCCCGTGATAGCCGACACGAAGGTGATATCCCAGCACATCGACGAGATGTACAGGGTCCTCCGGGAGGCCTTCGAGGCGCTGGAGAGGCGTTCTCGGGAAACGTAATAAGGCAGGAGGCCAGCTTTCCCCGAGGAGATGGCTTTGGGCGAGCTGATGGAGTACTTGAAGAAGTACGCCCCCCTCGTTGACGAGGCCATAAGGCGCTACATACCGGAGGAGATGACGGAGGAGGCCGTCAGATGGGCTTGCGGGGAGCCGAGGTACGCTTACGACACGGCCGTCCTCACGGAGGCCATAACGAGGCCCTTCTGGAACCTCCTCAAGAGGGGCGGGAAGCGCTGGCGCCCGGCCCTCATGCTCGTGGTCTACGAGGCCATCTCAGGCCGGGACGCCCGGGAGGTGCTCGACTTCGCAATAATACCCGAGGTCATCCACAACGGGACGCTCATCGTGGACGACGTGGAGGACGACAGCCTGCTCAGGCGGGGCAAGCCCTGTATCCACCGCATCTACGGGACGGACATAGCGATAAACGTGGGGAACACCATGTACTACCTCCCGCTAATGGTCGTCCTGCGCTCCGAGCGCCTCGACGAGACCACGAAGCTGAGGATATACGAGATGTACATCCAGGAGATGGTGAGGCTCAGCTTCGGCCAGGCCATGGACATCGCATGGCACAGGGGCATAAGGGGAGCGGAGGTAACGGAGGAGCAGTACCTCCAGATGTGCGCTTACAAGACGGGCACGCTCGCCCGCTTCGCAGCCAAGCTTGGGGCCATCCTCGCCGGGGCGCCGGACGAGCAGGTAGAGAGCATAGGGCGCTTCGCCGAGGCCATAGGCGTGGCCTTCCAGATACAGGACGACATCCTGAACATATCCGGCGACCCGGAGGCCTACGGGAAGGAGTGGGGAGGCGATATAACCGAGGGGAAGCGCACCCTCATGGTCATATACACGCTGCGCAGGGCGCCCGAGGCCGAGCGGAGGCGCCTCCTCGAGATTCTGAACATGCACACGAGGAAGAAGGCCCTCATAAAGGAGGCCGTGGCCATCATGGAGCGCTACGGGGCCATAGAATACGCTAAGGAGGTCGCAAGACGCATCGTTGGGGATGCGTGGGCCGAGGTAGATGCGTGGCTCAGGCCCTCCCCGGCCAAGGACACCCTCAGGGCCTTGGCGCAGTTCCTGATAGAGAGGAGCTTCTGAGGTCTCGGGATACGGGCGGCCATGCGAGCATGTCGTCCTTCCTCGTCGAGTGCCTCGTCAGATGGGGCCGGGGGGAGAGGAAGGGCCTATTTAAGATGTTCAGCGCCCTCGCGTTCGCCCTTCTCTTCCTCGTGGCCCTCCCTCTTGCGATGTGGCTCGTGTCCGCATGGACTGACCAGCGGTTAGGCCTCCTCTCCTGGCCCAGCCATCCCGCCAGCCTGGCATCCGGCCTCCTGCTGGCGGTCCTCGGCCTCTTCCTTATCGGCTGGTCCGCTTGGGCTCAGCACAAGCTCGGGCGAGGTGGCCCTACCCCGCTTGCGCCCACGAGGCGCCTGGTAACCTCCGGCCCGTACGGGCTCTGCAGGAACCCCATGGCGTTGGGCGAGCTGCTCTACCTGACGGGCCTGGCTCTCCTGCTCAGGTCGCCCTCCTTCATGCTCCTTACATGGGCCATCCTCCTTCCCGCCATCGTGGCTTACCTGAAGCTCGTGGAGGAGAAGGAGCTTGAGGCCCGCTTTGGAGAGGCCTACTGGCATACAAGCGTGGTGTGCCCTTCCTGTTGCCGAGGCCCCGGCGCTCGAGGCGGTCGGGCGACGAGGATGGCCAGAGCGGAAAGGCTTAAGGCGTGGCAGCTGAGGCCTAAGGAGGAGGAAGGAAGGCATGATAGAGATACGCTTGCACGGTAGAGGAGGCCAGGGCGTTTGGACGGCTGCCAACCTGCTTGCGATGGCTGCTATAAGGGAGGGCAAGCACGCCCAGAGCTTCCCCTTCTTCGGCCCAGAGCGCATGGGGGCGCCAATAGTGGCCTTCGCCCGCATAAGCGACGAGCCCATCCGCATCCACAGCATGATATACCGGCCTGATGTGGTCGGCGTCCTCGACCCGCGGCTCCTCGGGCCCGAGGTGGCCGAGGGCCTGAAGGAAGACACGGTGCTCGTGGTGGACACGGATGAGGATGCCAGCGCGGTGAGGGAGCGCCTCGGTCTCAAGCCGGGCCTCGGGAAGCTCTGGACGTTAGATGCCACGAGCATGGCCTTGGACATCTTCGGGAGGGCCATAACGAATACCGCCATAGTAGCCGCCATAGTGAGGACCACCGGCGTAACGAGCCTCGATAGCCTCGTGGAAGTCATAAGGCAGCGCTTCCGAGGAGAGGCCGCCGAGAAGAACGTGGAAATGGTCCGCAGAGCCTACGAGACCGTGAGGGCGGAGGGGTGATGGGCGTGGCGAGCGAGAGCATATCTTTCCCGCCGAGCTGGCGTGAGGCGCCCATGGGAGGGGCAGCCTACAAGCCATCTACCCTCCTGCGCACGGGGACGTGGCGCCTCGGCCTCAAGCCCATCGTGGACGAGGAGAAGTGCACGGGCTGCGGTTGGTGCCACATCTACTGCCCGGATGGAGCAGCGAATCTCGTGGAGGGGAAGGCACGCATAGATTATGAGCACTGCAAGGGCTGCGGCATCTGCGCTGAGCAGTGCCCCGCCGGGGCGATAAGCATGGTGAAGGAGTAGGGGGTGGGCGTGTATGGCCGTGTTGGAGCAGAAGGTCCTCGGGATGACGGGCGATGAGGCCGTTGCCTACGCCATAAAGCAGGTGGAGCCGGACGTGGTGGCGGCCTACCCCATCACGCCCCAGACGATAATCGTGGAGCGCTTCTCGGAGTACGTGGCTGATGGCCTGGTCAAGACGGAGTTCGTGGCCGTCGAGTCCGAGCACTCCGCCCTCTCGGCC
>CAYUYX010000078.1:0-6236 GCA_964449495.1 uncultured Candidatus Bathyarchaeia archaeon | reverse complement strand
CCTCACGCCCCTCTTGACCTCGAAGACGTTCACGGCCCTCGGCCTGAGGCTCTTGAGGCTGTGGTCGAGGGCCTCCCAAGGGTCCACGTGCGAGCCGCAGGTGAAGATGTCCATGGCGGCGTAACCGTGCTCGGGCCACGTGTGGATGGAGATGTGCGACTCCGCTATGGCCACCACGCCAGTAACGCCCTGGGGCTCGAACTTGTGGAAGAGGACGCCTATCACACGCCCGCCAGCACGCCTGGCGGACTCCACGAGCACCTCCCGTAGCTTGGCCTCGTTGTCGAGCAGGGCCGGGTCAACCCCCCACATCTCCACTATGAGGTGGCGGCCGAGCCCTTTCAGGACCAACTATGCTCTCACCCCCGTGCGGGAGGGGGTATAAACCCCCCTATTTAAACCTATATGAACCCCTGTTAACGTGCTGATACGCCTTTTCCCGCCCGAGAGGTCGAGATTTTTCCATGCAACCCTCCCGCTTTTCTTCCCCAAAATTTAAAGGCGTATCACGGGGCCGTAGAAAACCCTTAAATCTAAGCGCCCGTCTCCTGCCCGCGGGATTGGTCTTGGAGTTCTCGGTGCTCGCCGAGGCGTTTGAGCGCATAGAGGCCACGACGAAGCGCCTCGAGATGCTGGATTACCTGGTCGAGCTCTTCAAGAAGACGCCGCCGGAGATAATAGATAAGGTCGTCTACCTCACGCAGGGGAAGCTCTATCCCGATTACCTCGGCATGCCCGAGCTCGGGATAGCGGACAAGCTGGCCATGAGGGCCATAAGCATGGCCTCCGGCCGTCCTGTGGCGGAGGTAGAGCGCTCCTACAAGGAGCTCGGGGACCTCGGGACGGTCGCAGAAGCCCTTTTGGCCAGGAAAGCCGTCATGGCCCTCTTCTCCGAGCCCCTGACCGTCGAGAGGGTCTACGCCACGTTAGACAAGATAGCGAAGACGATAGGGCCCGGCTCGGTCGACCAGAAGATAAGGCTCCTGGCCGGCTTGCTCGCCGATGCGACGCCCAAGGAGGCCAGGTACATCGTCCGCATAGTTACGGGCCGCCTCAGGCTCGGCGTAGCCGATATGACCGTCTTAGATGCCCTGGCCCAGGCCTTCACGGGCTCGAGGGAGAACAGGCCAATCCTCGAGAGGGCGTACAACCTCTCCAGCGACCTCGGGGCTGTCGCAAGGGCGGTGGCTGAGGGCGGGCTCGAGGCCGTCAAGGGCTTCAGGATTAAGCTCGGGAGGCCCGTGCGCTGCATGTTGGCCGAGAGGCTCCCCAGCCCCGAGGAGATAATAAAGAAGCTCGGGAAGGCCGCAGCAGAATGGAAGATGGACGGCCTCCGCATGCAGATACACAAGGACGGGGATAAGATAGTCATATTCTCGAGGCGCCTCGAGAACCTGACGGAGCAGTTCCCAGACGCCGTTCAGCTCGCCAGAACGCACATCAAGCCCGGGAGGGCCATAGTAGAGTGCGAGGCCTGCGCCATAGACCCGGATACGGGCGATTTGCTCCCCTTCCAGGAGCTCATGCACAGGAGGCGCAAGTACGGGATAGAGGAGGCCGCCAAGGAGTACCCGGTCGCCCTCTACATGTTCGATGTCCTGTACGTGGATGGCGAGGACCTCACCACGAGGCCCTACGTGGAGCGCCGGAAGACCCTCGAGGACATAATCGTGCAGGACGAGTGGGTTAAGGTCATACCGGCCATCGTAACGGACGACCCTGTCGAGTTAGAGCGCTTCTTCCAGGAGGCTGTCCAGCTCGGCTGCGAGGGCCTGATGGTGAAGGACCTGAAGGCGCCCTACCAGGCGGGCGCCCGTGGCTTCAGCTGGATAAAGCTGAAGAGGGAGTACCAGGCCGAGCTCACGGACACTATAGACTTGGTCATAATAGGCGCCTACCACGGGCGGGGGCGCAGGGCTGGCAAGTACGGCGCCTTCCTCCTCGCCGCCTACGACCCGGAGGAGGACGTATTCAAGGCCACCACAAAGGTCGGGACGGGCTTCACGGACGAGGACCTGGCGAAGTTCAAGGAGCTCCTCGACCCGCTCAGGGTACCGCACAAGCACCCCCGTGTCGTCAGCCTCACGGAGCCGGATGTGTGGGTGGTGCCCAAGATTGTCATAGAGGTCATAGCGGCCGAGATAACGCTCTCGCCCACCTACCCGTGCGGGATGGGCGCCATAAGGGAGGGCTCCGGCCTGGCGCTCCGCTTCCCCAAGTTCACCGGGCGCATACGCTTCGATAAGGCGCCGGAGGATGCCACGACGGAGAAGGAGCTCATAGAGATGTACAAGAGCCAGCTGAAGAAGGTAACAGAATAACAGAGCACCCCTTTAGCGCCCGGGGATACCCCTTATGACCCTGAAGGCCTCGTGGAGCCAGCTGAAGGCGGCTATGGCCAGGGAGGAGAGGGTCAGGAAGAAGAGCCCGGGGTCGCTTGTCCCGATGAAGGCTATGGCGCAGAAGACGAAGAGGGAGAGGAAGAAGGCGGAGTAGAACACGTACCTCGGGATGGCGTATCGCCCCACGAACAAGAAGTCCCTGAGGACCCCCACCTTAACGAGCCTCCGCACGTAGTAATGCCCGTCCTTGTTCTTCGCCAGAAGGCCCATTCTCACGAGCTTCCTGAGGTGGTAGTGGGCCACGGAGGGGCTGCTGAGCGAGAGCTTGGTCTGTATCTCCCTGACGCTGAGGGGCCTCCCCTCTGCGACCAATAAGACGTATATCTGGAGGGCCTTCCCCTCGAGCTCCAATCCCTCGCCCATCGGGCCCTCTTTGTTGAGGTGTTCTGTTTTAAGAATTGGGTGTTCGGGATTTAGAATGCGGGAACGGTTAAGCAGGCCGCCGTTCCCTACAGGGCGGAATCGGGGGACTCGTTATGGCCGGAGAGGACGTCCAGACCACGGGCGTCGGGAAGAGGACGGCCGTGATGACCATCATGGCCGTAGCGTTGGCCGTCTCGCTGACCGTCACGGCCCTGTACATCGATGTCCTCATCGGCTCGGGGAGGCCTAAGCCCTACAGCCCCTGGACCTCGAGGGGCCACGAGCTAAGGCCCTTCACATCGCGGGAGGAGCTCGAGCGCTTCGTGTTAAGCACTGCGCGAACCTCTTTCTATACGTTAGAGGAGTTCGGGACGTATGGAGGGGGATACGGAGGGGAAGCAACCCCCTATTCCCAGACGAACGTCCAGGTCCAGGGCGTAGACGAGGCCGACATCGTAAAGACGGATGGGGAATACATATACACGATATCGAGGGGCAATACGACGCTCATAGTGAAGGCCTACCCGCCCGATGAGGCCCGCGTGGTGGCGAGGATAGAGGTGCCAGGTATATGCCTCACGGGCCTCTTCGCGAGCGACGACAGGCTCGTGGTGATGGGCTGTAGTCCGCCGGAGGAGCTGTTATACATCATATTGAGGGAAGAGGAATGGCTATTCTGGCGAGAGGCATGGAGCTCCTTGCCCTGGTCTGATATCAACACGACAGTGATGGTCTTCGACATATCCGATAGGGCTTCCCCGAGGCTCCTCAGGCATGTGGTCATCTCCGGGGGATACCTCACGTCGAGGATGATAGATGACTGCGTGTACGTGTTGGCGAGCGCTTGGGCCGTGAAGTACCTGCGCGTGGGCTCTACCTACAAGCCCGTCGTCGTCCTGCCGAGGGTACGGGTGGATGGGCGTGAAGAGGAGATAGGGGCCACGGAGATATACTACGCCAATATAACGGATTACGCTTACACGTTCACCACCATCCTCGCCTTGAACGTACGTGATGAGGCACGGGAGCCCACGCACCTCACGCTCCTCACGGGCACGTCCTCGTGCATCTACGTGTCGAGGGACAACATCTACATCGCTATGCCGACGAGCGAGTCGCCCGCCTATGGGAAGGCCCCGGAGGACATCACGTACATTTACAGGATAAGGGTGTTCGGCGATAAGCTGGCCTGTAAGGCCTTCGGCTCCGTCCCGGGGAGGCCGCTCAACCAGTTCTCCATGGACGAGCACGATGGCTACCTACGCATAGCCACCACCAAGGGCCACTCCTGGTCTGGCTCGACCAACAACATCTACGTGCTCGACATGGACCTCCTCCCGGTGGGAGCGCTCGAGGGCGTGGCCCCCGGCGAGGAGATATACGCCGCCCGCTTCATGGGCGATAGGTGCTACCTCGTAACCTTCAGGCAGACGGACCCCTTCTTCGTGATAGACCTCAGCGACCCCGAGGAGCCGAGGGTGCTGGGCTACCTAAAGATACCCGGCTACTCGGATTACCTCCACCCCTACGGGCGCGATTACGTGATAGGCATCGGGGTCGAGACGGAGGACGGCTCGAGCGAGCCCCTCGGCCTGAAGGTGGCCCTCTTCAACGTGTGCGACGTGAGCAACCCTCGCCTCATCGCTAAGTTCATAATAGGGAGCGCTGGAACGAGCTCGCCCGTGCTGAAGGACCACAAGGCCTTCTTGTTCGACCAGGAGAGAGGCCTAATGGCCTTCCCCGTCCTGCTGACCGAGACCCCCTACGGCGATTACGTCTGGCAGGGCGCCTACGTGTTCAACGTCTCCGTCGTAAGCGGGATAACGCTCCTCGGGCGCATAACCCACTTCGATGGGGGCTTCCGTTCTGACCCGGCGTACTTCGTGGTGAGGGCCCTCTACATAGGCGATGTGCTATACACGGTATCGGACGAGAAGGTGAAGATGAACGGCATACCTGCGCTCAACGAGCTCGGCTGCATCGACCTATGGCCTTAGGCACCCCCAAGCCTTTTTCCCCTTTGCGAACGCTGTCTACCGGGGAGAAGGTTGGCCCTTGAGGAAGGCCGTGTTCTCTCCTGCGACGTGGGCAGCCTGCCCCCCACAACGGACGTGTCCCTCCTCGACAGGGGCGCTCAAGATATCCTCAGGCCAGGGAGAGCGAGCTCCGGCGCTGCCCTTGAGTTCAAGCGCGTTGTCCTATCGGCCCTGAGGGACAAGCTATCCGCTGGCATAGACGTGCCTACCTACCCGCAGTTCAGGGACATGAACCAGATGTTCCTCTCCGCCTTCTCCGGCCTTGAACTCATAGAAGGCCGCTTCGTGGAGGCCGGGCGGCTGAGGACGCAAGACCCGAGGATAGCGGAGGTGGTGGTGGCCCGCGAAAGCGCCCCCGAGCTCGCCGAATCGCTCGATATGGATAGGATAAGGCTCAGGGTATGCGTAACCGGTCCTCACACGCTTTCCTTCCAATTCGCCTTCAGGTCTCCCGGCCTCCTCGCCCGCCTCGGGAAAGTCCTCGCCGATGTGGTAAGGGCCAACATGTGCTCCGACAAGCGCTTCGAGGTCGCCATCCTCGCCCTTGACGAGCCCACCTTCGGCCTGGTGGATGACCCGCTCGTAGAGCCCGGCTCAGAGGGGAGGGAAGCGCTCCTCAGGGCGTGGGAAGAGGTCTTCTCCGCCGCCCGGGCCAGAGGCGTAATGACCTGCCTCCACCTCCACTCGACCGCGGATGGCCTGTTCTGGGCCGTGGAATCCCTCGATATGGTGGAATCGCACGTGGGCGATACGCTTTACGAATCGGCGAGGACGGCCAGGGCCCTTGAGGAACACGATAAGCTCCTCAGGGCCAGCATCTGCAGGACCGATTACGATTCCCTCGTCAGGGCGAAGCTCGAGGCCGGTATGCCTGGTGCGAGCGAATCCGCTATAGCAGAGCGCCTCGGGGAGGCTTGGCGAGCCATAAGCGCTGGCGAGCTCGACCCCAACGCATTCCTCGAGCCCGTGGAACTCATGGCCGAGAGGTTGAGGGCCATCATCGAGCGCTTCGGTCCCGAGCGCGTCCCATTCGCTGGCCCGGAGTGCGGGCTCAGGGGCTTCCCGACATACCGTTGCGCCATAGAGTGCTTGAGGAGGGCCGCCGAGGCCTGTGGGAGGGCATATAGCTAAGCGAAGCCTTTATCAGCTTCCGGGCCAAGTCCTTAAGGGGTCGATGAGGATATCGAGATACGCTGCTTGTTGATGAAGCCCCCGCTCCGAGGCCCCCTCGGCTAAGGCGCTCCGGGAATGATGAGATACTTAGTCGCCGAGCCCGGGGCGGTGATGAGGGCCCAATAAGCTGACCCTGCGGCGGGCGGCGAACGGGCGTGGCCGGGATATGGGCCCGGGAGAGGGGGCCTTAGCCCATCGTCTCTGGCGGGGCCGCCGGGATTTGAACCCGGGACCTGTGGCTTAGAAGGCCACCGCTCTATCC
>CAYUYX010000077.1:0-6258 GCA_964449495.1 uncultured Candidatus Bathyarchaeia archaeon | reverse complement strand
CGCTTATCCTCTTCCTCAGCTCCGGGGACGGCCTCGCCATGCTCATCAGGTCGGTGAGGACAACAGGCCGTTTCTCCGCCACCCCGCTCACCCCACCGCAGCGGCCACCTGGGCGATGACCTGCCTCGGCTTGAAGTGCCTTATCGTAACGGCGCCCGTCGGGCATCGCACGGCGCAGGAGCCACAGCCCTGGCACAACGCCTCGTTCACGTGGGCGATGAGGCGCCCGTCTCGCTCCTCGACGCTTATGGCCCCGAAATCGCACACCTCTTCACAGCGCCCGCAGCCCCGACAGCGCTCCTCTTCCACGACGGCCGTGTAGGGCTCCACGAGCACGTAGCCCTTCATCAGCATGGAGGCGGCCTTCATGGCGGCGGCGCTCGCATGGGCTGTGGTCTCCACGATGTCCTTCGGCCCCTGGCAGGCCCCGGCGAGGAATATCCCCCTTATGGGCGTCTCGGCTGGCCTGAGCTTCGGGTGCGCCTCGGAGAGGAAGCCATCTGGCCCAAGGGGGAGCTTCATGGCGGATGCCAGCGCCTCCAGGCCCTCGGGGGGAAGCAGGCCAGCTATCAGGACGAGCAAATCGGCCCTTATCTCGAGGAGCTTCCAGGTCGCTTGGTCGAAGACCACGAGCCGTATGGAGCCATCGGGGAGCGCTTCCACCTCCGCCGGAGAGCCCCTTATGAACCTCACGCCGGCCTCTCTCGCTCGCCTGTAGAACTCCTCAAGCCCACGCCCGTAGGTCCGCATGTCTATGAAGCATACGAAGACATCAGCTTCCTCGCCGATACGCTCCTTCACCATAAGGGCCTGTTTGATGGCTATGGAGCAGCCTATCCTGCAGCAGTAGGGGTTCACGCACTCATCTCTCGAGCCCACGCAGGTGAGGAAGACGATGCTCCTCGGCTCAAGGCCATCTGAGGGCCTTAGCACGCGCCCTCCCGTGGGACCGGAGGAGCTCAGGAGCCTCTCGAGCTGGAGGTGGGTGATTATGTTGGTTCCATCGCCGAGGAGGGCGTACTCGGGCAGGGACCGGGGGTCGAGGAGCCTGAGGCCCGTGGCCACCACGATGGCCCCTACCTTGAGAGCTTCCTCCCTCGCCTCCTGGCCGAAGTCTATGGCCCCTGCCTCGCAGACGCGCTCGCACAGACCGCACCGAATGCAGTGCTCATCGTCTATGGTGGCCACCTTCGGGATGGCCTGCGGGAAGGGGATGTATATGGCCTTCCTGGGGCCGAGACCGGCATCGAACTCGCTCGGGACCTCCACCGGGCAGCGTTCGACACAGGCCCCGCAGCCCGTGCACGCGTCCTCACGCACGAAGCGGGGCTTCCTCAGCACGAGGACCTCGAAGCCCCCCTCGGTCGCCCGGACCTCTTTCACCTCCGAGTAGGGGAGGAGCCTCACGTTCGGGTGCTTGGCGAGGGCCACCATCTTGGGCGTGAGGATGCAGGCCGCACAATCGAGGGTTGGGAAAGTCTTGTCGAGCATGGCCATGTGCCCGCCTATGCTGGGCGCCCGCTCGACCAGATAGACCTGGAGGCCCGAGTCGGCGAGGTCGAGGGCGGCCGTTATGCCCGCTATGCCCCCGCCTATGACGAGAGCGGAGCGCTCTACCTCAAGGCGCTTGGGCTCGAGGGGCTCGAGCTCTTTGGCCTTTGCAACGGCCATCCTTATGAGCTCGAAGGCCTTCTCAGTGGCCCTCTCGGGCTCGTGGGCGTGTACCCACGAGCACTGCTCACGTATGTTGGCCATCTCGAGCAGGTAGGGGTTCAGGCCCGCCTCCTTGATGGCCCGCCTGAAGGTGGGCTCGTGCATGGCTGGCGAGCAGGCGGCCACGACCACCCTATCGAGGGCGTGCTCCCTCACGCGCTCCCTTATGAGGGCCTGGCCTGGCTCGGAGCACATATAGGGGTAGTCCTCGCACACGACGACGCAGGGGAGGCCTCTCACGAGCTCGCGGACGCGCTCGACATCTACCACGCCAGCTATGTTGAGGCCGCAGTGGCAGATGAACACCCCTACCCTCGGCCCTCCGTGGCTCATCTGGAAAGCGATAAAACGGGTCGCCAGATAAGGCTTGGGGGATGGTGTGTTGGAGCTGTTCGAGGCCATCAGGGGGCGGAGGAGCATAAGGCGCTATCAGGAGAGGGAGGTCCCATACGAGCTCGTCGTCAAGCTCATAGATGCCGCCAGGTGGGCTCCATCGGCCGGGAACATCCAGCCCTGGGAGTTCATCATCGTCAGGGAGCCGGGCCTGAGGAGGGCCCTGGCGAGGGCCGCCCTAAATCAGATGTTCATAGCCCGGGCCCCCGTCGTCGTTGTCGTGTGCGCCGATGAGGTACGCTCGGGCAGCGTTTACGGCCCGAGAGGGGCGACGTTGTACTGCATCCAGGACACGGCGGCCGCCACGCAGAACATGCTCTTAGCGGCCCATGCGCTCGGCCTCGGGGCCTGTTGGGTCGGGGCCTTCGACGAGGAGGAAGTACGCCGGGTGCTCGGCATTCCCCCGGGCATCAGGCCCGTCGCCATCGTGCCCGTAGGCTATCCGGCCGAGAGCCCGAGCCCGCCCCGTAGGAGGGAAATCGGGGAAATAATACACCACGATGGCTTCTGAGCCCGGGGCCCCGAAACCCCGTCTGTCCTACGGCCGCTCCCTTAGCTTGCCAGCTCCTCAAAGAGCCTTATGAACTCCCTGGCCACCCTCTCGGGCGAGCGCTCCTCGACGAACTTCTCCGCCGCCTCAAGAGCTCTCCTCGAGGCCGGGCCACCTCTCACGGCATCTACGAGGAGGTTCCTCAGCTCCGCCCTGTCCGAGTACTTCAGCACCTCCGGCCCGTGCGCCTCGAAGGGCTCCCCTATCCTGGGGACGAGAAGGGGCCTCATGGTTCCCACGAGCTGGTAGACGGCCGTTGAGATGAGGGCAAGAGGAACGGCGGGCGTCATGGCCTTGTGAAGCACTATGGCGTCGGATGCGAAGGCGAAGGTGTCTATCTCCTCGTTCCTGAGCGGGCCGGTCTGGCGGACCTCCACCTGCGGGTAATCCGGCCAATCGAACTCACGCCCGGTAAGGACGAGGAAAAGAACGTCTGCTAACTCCTCGTCGGGCAGCTCGGGCAGGTAGGGCTGGTAGCCTCCCCTGGCGTAGCACAACACGATGGGCCTATCGGGCGGGAGGCCAAGCGCCTCCCTCGCCTTCGCCCTGTCCCCCTCCCGCCTCGGGAGGCACGGCCATGGGATGTAGCGGGCCTTCTCCCCGTAAACCGCTCTCGCAAACCACTCCTGACGCTTGTCCACATAGACAACCGCATCCCAGTCAAATGAGTAGAACTCGGGTGGCTGAGGGGGCTTCCGGCCCCTTATGGTGTTCTCGTGAAGCACGTGCACAATCGCCCTGGCCTTACGTCTAAGGTGATGCCAGATTAGGGCCAGCTTCGACATGGGGAGCATCTTGAGGTCCTCTACCACGAGCACGTCGTAATCGAGCGTCAGGAGGGGCCTCGGGTCCAGGTAGTTCGTCTTGCCGGAGGTGCCGAAGCACCTGATGACGAAGGGCTCATCGGGGCCGAACATCACACGCCCGTGGAAGTCCTCGGGCACAAAGGAGAGCACCCGCACGTCATAGCCCATGTCAAGCCACGCTTTTACGAGCGGGTAGGCGTGGAAGAAGACGCCCGAATCCACGTTCCAGGCCGCCATGATGGCTATCTTCTCCACGGCCATTTCATCCCCTCCACGCTTGGAGCCTCCCGTCCGGATGGGCGAGGGCAGAGAGTTTAAAAATTAATGAAGCCACCTGATTGGCGGTGAAGAAGGGCATGGAAGAAGAGGGCACGCTCAGGGATGCCACAAGGACGTTCATTCAGGGGCTGATATCCATAATCGAGGGATGGAGGGAGACGGTCAGGATAGGGCTATTCTTCAGTAAACCGGATTTCTGGGCTAAACTGGCCTCCGAGGACCCTCGCATAATAGGCCTTATGTTCAAGGCTCTCGCAGTGGTCTCGACAGCGTTCCAACAGGCGCCTAAGAAGATAACGACGCCGGAGGAGGCCAAGATGGCTATAAAGGCGTCTGAAAGCTGTCTTGAGGCCCTTAAGAAGATGCTTGAGGAGGTGGGTTAGACATGGAGGTAAGACGCATGCCTATTCCCACAGAGCCATTAGGCCTGTTGGCCCAAATGCTCAATATGATTCCGATGGCTGCATTACGATATGTCCTGCCTCCACCAATACATATCTTAGAATCACCCGATATCATCATTAAGCGATTAGGGTTCGTGGAAAGAATCAGGGCAAAGTTGATGAGAAAAAGGCTTGAGGATTACGTGAAGACCGTGCATGAGATAGCCGAGCTTGTGGGCAGCTCTAAGGTCCAAGAAGTCGACCCGCTTAAATTAAAGGAGATATGGGTGAGATGAGCTGATAGCCGTCGACGCCAATATATGGTGCTATTATATAGACCCCACTACGCCGGAGCACAAGGTCGTGTCCACCTTCATGGACGACCTGATATTGTCAGGCGAGGAAATACTGACTAACACGATAATATGGATGGAGGTGGGCCACTACCTCTACAAGGTCTCACGTCTCCCCCGTGCGACGCTCTTCGACGTGCTCAAGAAGCTCATGGATTTGCCTACCCTCATAATAGTGGATGTGGATGTCCAGCTCCTATACGATTCCCTGAGTTTACTGGCTGACCTCTTCATGTACCCAATCGGGGGACGGGACGCCACCATCTTGGCGGCCATGAACAGATTTAACGTTAGAAAGCTGGTCTCCCACGATGAGGGCTTTAAGAGACTGGCCAGGGACGGGCTCATAGAGGTCATCGACCCCGTGGTCCAAGACCAGCTTGAGGAGGACGGGCTTGAGCTCTTCCTTGGCCATCATTTAAGACCATCACCGACACGTTCTTCACATGGACGTTTTTAAAGGTTGTTTCGGCGTGCTGGCCCCCATATAGATGTGTAAAGCTCTACGTCCCCTTAACGCCCGAGCTCAGCCTCTTCCTGGCCCCCCTGAGCACGGCCTCTATGTTAGCCCAGTGGGAGCCCTGCCAGTAGACTTGCCCGCAGCCCGTGCATCGCCAGAAGCGCTCGTGCCTGAGCCAGGAGCCACGGGGGACAAGGCCCCTAACGGCCTCCTTCGGGACCTCCACGACGGGCGAGTTGCACTTGGGGCATCTCGAGGCGCTCATATCTACCTCGAGCTTCACCTTGAGGCTGGCGGCGAGCTCGGCGAGCCTCTCCTCCTCCGTGGAGCCCCTGACGAGGAAGGCCCTCAGCCCCCTCAGGCGGGCTCGTCTGTACAGCTCCACGTCGGCCGTGAGGAGTATCCTGTCCTCCGAGGCGGCCTCGGCGAGGAGTTCGTCGTCCGTGGCATCACGTCTGTACTCCGTATCGTGGCCGAGGAGGCGGAGCCATCTGGCGAGCTTCCCGAGCATGGCGTCCACGAGGAACCTCAAGCCCTATCGCCCCCTCCCCGCATCTCGTCCTCCGGGCCTGGACCTGGGCCTGAGGATGCGGCCACAACCTCGCTCGGCCACAACCTCGCCTTCCTCGAAGGCCACATGGCCATTAACTATCGTGCATACCGGCGCCCCCCTCAGCCTGAGGCCCTCGAAGGGCGAGTACTTGTCCTTCGATAGGAAGCGCCCTGGCTCTACTCTGACCTCCGCCTTTAGGTCCACTAAGACGATGTCCGCTGGCCGACCTGGCTCGAGGACGCCGCCATCGAGACCGAACACCTGCGCTGGCCTCGTGCACAAGAGCTCCACGAGCTGCGAGAGCGATAGGCGGCGTTCGGCCACCTCGTTCAGCATGAGGGGGAGGAGGGTCTCGAGGCCTGGCACGCCGGGAGGGGTGGAGGACGTGTCGAGCTTCTCCTCCAAGGCGTGGGGGGCGTGGTCGCTCGCCACGATGTCTATGAGGCCCGAGTAGAGCAGGCGCCTGAGCCCGGATGCGAGTTCCTCGCTCCTGAGGGGCGGGTCCATGAGGGCCAGGGGGCCGAGGCGCTCGTAAGCGGAGGAGCTCAAGAAGAGGTGGTGGGGCGTGGCCTCGACGGAGAAGCCAGCGGATTTCGCAAGTTCAACGGCCCTCGGAACGCTCACGTGGCATACATGGACCCTGAGGCCCCCGAGCTCCCTCGCCAATCGCTCGACAGCCCTCACCTCCGCCTCGGGGGGATGGGAGAGCACGAAGCGTGTGATGAAATCCACGTCCCCGCCGAGCTTCTCCCCCACCTCCTCTATGAC
>CAYUYX010000076.1:0-6344 GCA_964449495.1 uncultured Candidatus Bathyarchaeia archaeon | reverse complement strand
CCCCGCACTGGACGAAAGTGCCCGTGAAGGAGGCCCTCAGCCCCTCCCTCGCCCTCAAGCCCGTGCAGTGGCATGGGCATACGAGCCCCAGGCCGGCCCTGTTCAGGAAGCGCCCGAGCTCAGCTCCTCGCCCGTAGGAGGAGATGTGGAGTCCCCCTATCAGGGCGTAGGGGCGCTCGTCCGTGTTCTCCACGGCGGTCTCGACCATGCGCTCTGGCCCGGGGTGGGAGCAGCCCGTCAGCACGACCAAGCCGAGCCCCTCAAGCGCTATGGCGAGGGCGTGCTCTCCCCCGAGGTCTCCGGTCGAGTAAAAGCCCGGCAGCAGCTCTAAGGCCCTCCTCGCCTCCACGAGCTCGGCCCCGAGCCGGGATAGCTCACGCCCGAGCGCCCAGCCCGGCTTCCTCGGCACGAACACCCTCAGCTCCCCGCCGCAGCGCTTGAGGAGGCCGGGGAGGCCGCCGTAGTGGTCGCCGTGCCAGTGGGAGATGAACACGCCGTTCAGGCCAGCCAGGTCTATGCCGAGCGCATCGGCGTTCCAGAGCAGCTTATCGGCCGTGCTGCCCGTGTCCATGAGGAGCCTGAGCCTGTTGTCCGCCTCCACGTAGATGGAGAGGCCCCAATCCGTCCTCAGCCCTGCCTCGTAGGGCTCGTTGTCGAGCAGGACGACCAGCCTCACCCGCCTCGGGCGCTCTAAGCCCGCTCACCCGGAAGGGATGACCGGGGGGATGGAAATAAGTTTCCGGTATATCTGCTCCTATCAAAATCATCACGCCGCCGCATTATAAGGCCCCCGGAGGAGGCGTAGGTGGGGACGAGGCCTTGGAGATAAAGGTGTTCGTGATGCCCAGGTGCCCGAGGTGCCCCCTCGCCAAAGAGATAGCCAGGCGGGTGGCCGAGAAGTACGGCCTGAAGTACGTGGAGATAGACCTCAGCACGCCCGATGGGGAGATAGAGGGCCTGATGTACAACGTGGTGAGCACGCCCAGCATAGCCATAGGGGATGATGTCGTCGTCAGGGGCGACGTGCTGCCCGAGGAAGCCCTCGAGCGGGAGGTGCTGAGGAGGCTGAGGGGCGATTGAGGCTCAGGCTGAAGGGCTTCATGGACATGAGCCTCGTCGATTGGGATGGGCACGTGGTATGCGTCCTCTTCACGCCTGGCTGTAATTTCAGGTGCCCGTTCTGCTACAACACGGAATTGGTGCTAAGGCCCCACGAGCTGCCGGACATCCCGCTCCAGAAGGTCATAGATTACCTGGAGAACGATGGCTGGGCCATAGATGGCGTGGCCATAACGGGCGGGGAGCCGACCCTCTGGCCCGACCTGCCCGAGCTCTGCGCCGTCTTCAAGGAGATGGGCCTCGGCGTGAAGCTCGATACGAATGGGACGAGCCCTGAGATGCTCGAACGGCTCGTGGGCTCCCGCCTGGTGGATTACGTGGCCATGGACGTGAAGGCCCCCCTCACGCCCGATAAGTACTCGGCCGCCTGCGGGGTAGACGCCCGCCCCTTCCTCCCGAGGGTGAGGCGCTCGATAGCGTTCCTCCTGCGCTCGGGCTCGGTGGATTACGAGCTGAGGACGACAGTAGTCCCCACGCTCCACGAGCCTGGCGATATCCGGGCCATCTGCGAGGCCATAAGGGGCTGCAGGCGTTACGTGCTCCAGGCCTTCAGGCCACTCGGCCCCACAATAGACCCGGCCTTCTCGTCCCTAAAGCCCCTCACGGAGGAGGAGCTCAAGCCCTTCTTTGAGGAGGCCGTGGAAGTCCTCGGCCAGGGGAAGGTCAAGCTCAGGGCCTGAAGGGCGCTCAGAGGAGACCTCTCTCCCTCAGGAAGCTCAGGGCCTCGCTCCCGCAGGTGGCCACACGAGATATGGCATCTGCTATCATCCTCATGGCCTCATCGACAAGCCCCAAGCGGGCCAGGTTAGATGTCTCGGACAACAGGGAGTTCACGTCGTCGAACTCCTGCCTCCCCGTGGCGTTCATGGCGAGCCTCGTCTCCGCCATCACGGCATCGAGGAAGCGCCCGAACATCCTCCTTGCGCCGGAGAGCTCCGCTCCCTCGAGGCCCTTCAGGCCATCCACCATCTTGGAGGCCACTATGAGGAACGCCTTTATGCGCTCTGAGAACTGGAAGAGCGTCATGGCTTCTTTCACGCTCGATACCGGCAACCCGCACACCTCCAGAGACCCCCTGCCCGGGCATTTAAGGGTGGGGGCCAAGCCTTTTACGCCCTCGGGCGGGCCGGGACGTGGGAAGGAGGGTTATGCCAGGGAGAGCCAGGGAGCTCAAGAAGGCAAGAGAAGCCCTGGAGCGCGTAATCTCCTCATGCGAGGCCGTGGAGGCCGGGCGGGTAGAGCCCTTCTCCATCCCCGTCGATGAGCTCATAAGGGTGGTGAGGGAGCTCTTCCCCCTCTGGGAGGAACCGGAGGACCTGAGCCTCGATGCGAGGGCTATCGAGGCCATATCCGGCGTCATAAGGGCGCAGAGCGAGTGGGTGAAGAAGCGCTCCACCAGGCTGTACAGAGACCCCTTCTTGCTCGAGGAGCGCATAGGGGGGCTGAGCCCGGAGGCCCTCGCGGCCATCTTCCTGAGGGCCTGGCACCCGGTGGTGGAGTTAGAGCAGATGACCGTCCTCAGCCTCGAGGAAGCGGCCAGGTACTGGTCAGAGCTCCCCTACAAGGGGGAGAAGGAGCTCGAGGAAGCCGAGGTCCTCCCCGGTGCGCCTATCGAGGTCGAGGAGGCCGGGGTCCTCGCGGAGGAAACGCAGAGGGCCCTTGAGGAGCTCTGGGAAGAGCTGAGGAGGCGGGCGAGGGGAGGGAGCGTTCGGTACTGGGACTTCATAACGGCTGATACCTATGCTGAAACGGTGAGGAGGGCCTACCTGACGAGCTTCCTCATCACGTACGGCTACGCAAGCCTCGAGGTCGACCCCCTGAGCGAGGAAGAGCTCATCTTAAGGCCGAGGAGGAGGCCCCGCACGAGGCCGAGGGAGAAGACCACCTCCGTGGCCATTCCGATAACCTATGAGGAGTGGTTGGAGCATGCGGGTTAGGCGGGGGAAAGCCTATTACGCCAGGAAGGTGAAGAAGGCCGCCCACATGCTCTTCTTCAGGCGCCACTACAAGCCGGGCGCAAGGGGAAGCGAGCTGAAGAAGGCCGTGGGACCGGATTACCTCAGGGTGCTGAAGGTCCTCGATGGCCTCCTCAGGCCCCTCGACCTCCAGGTGAAACAGGTGTTCGAGGTGCCCGGAGCCAGCGCCATAGCGCCTGTCTCAGAGGTCCCCGAGGCCCCGGAGGAGGGCGCTGGGGCATCCCGTAGGTCGCCGGACGAGGCGAGGTACTACGTGGTGCTGAGGGGGACGCTCGAGCCGACCGAGCTGAAGTACTGCGGCTGGAGGATAGACGATATCGCTGCCCTGGCCATATCCATAGGCCTCATAATGGCCCGCGGCGGCAAGGCCCCGAGGAGCGATGTGGAGGACCTGCTGAAGCGAAAGCTCCCTGATTGGCGTGTCAGGGCCGGTCTCGAGCGCTTCATAAAGGCCGGCTACCTCGGCGAGGACGAGGAGGGGATGCTCTACCTCGATTGGCGCACGCTTGCGGAAGTGGACATAAAGACGTTGCTCGATACGCTCTTGAAATACGGGGCTGGATGAGGAGAAGGGAGAGGCCCCACTTTCATCTGCTCTCTCACCTTCTTCGGCGTGTCTAAAATCCGCTGGCAGTTTTGTACGGTCTTTAGGCTCTGCTGAGAGGTGTGTGCGAGAGCTCAGGATTCCTTCTCCGCCCGCTCGAGCACCTTTACCACGCAGAAGGCCACCGTCTTGCTTATGGGCCTGCACTCCCCTATGAGCACCCTATCGCCCTTTTTGGCGTTTATGCAGGGCGGGTTGTGCGCAGGTATGCGGCTCCTGCGCCGCTCGTAGCGCATGTACTTGGGCACGTAGTGCAGGTAATCCCGCTGTACTATCACGGTCTTGTCCATCTTATCGCTCACCACGATGCCCTCAAGTATCTTGCCCCTTATGCGGAGCGTCCCGTGGAAGGGGCAGTTCTTGTCGTTGCAGGGCGGCCCCTTCGGAGGCGTTATGCTTGCGTACGACACGGCTTGACGCCCCCTCACCAGCGCCTCCTGAGGCGCCTCTTAAGCCTGTCCTCCGGGCGACCCACTATCAGGCGCCCATCTATCTCCACGACCGTCCCATCTGGCCATGTGAAGTGGAAGGTGCAGACGGCCTTCGGGACCATCTTCCTGCGCCCCCCGTGCTCTATGACCAACATGTTGCGGGTCTCGTCCACGATGCGCCCCCTTATGCCCACGTAGCCCGGGTGCCTGCTCGCCACGACCTCCGCCTCGAGGCCTATGAACTCCTCCCTTATGATATCCGGTCCTACCCTCATGTTCATCGCCCTCGCTTCTTCCCCCGGCCAGGGCCTATGCCGAGCTCCTCCTCCCTCTGGACGGTGAGTATCCGGGCTATGGCCCTCCTCAGCTCCCTTATCCTCGCCGGGTTCTCCACCGCCCCCCCTGCGGCTATCATGGCCTTAAGGCGCATGAGCTCCGCCCTGAGCTCATCGACCTTCTTCCTCCTCTCATCCGGCGACATAGCCCTTATCTCGTCCATCCTGAGCAAGGGCATCAGCTCCCACCTCCACCGCCCGGGCTCTCCGCGCCAGCACCGGCTTCCCCGCCCTCGCCGAGCTCCTCCTCCTTCTCCGGTGCCTCTCCTATCTCCTCCGGCGTCTTTATCCTCGGTTGGTCGGGGAACCTCGCCTCCGGCGGCATGATGGTTACCTTTATGCCGAAGACGCCGGGCTTGAGCTGGACGTTTACGACCGCTTTTCTCAGGTACTTCTGGGCCGCATCGCCGCAAACGGGGAGGTAGCCGGCCCTGAATTTCTCGTACCTCGCCCTGGCGGTCCTGAGCTTGCCGCTTATGACTATCTCGGCCCCGAGGGCGCCGGCCTCCATTATGCGCCTGAGGGCCCAGAAGGCGGCACGCCTGTAGTGGACGCCCCGGCTCAGGACGTGGGCTATCCTGCTCGCCATGATGTACGGGTTAAGCTCCGGGACCTCCACCTCCGCCACGGATATCTGGGGGTTCTCGAGCCCGAAGCGCTGCTCGAGCTCCTCGGCAAGGCGTTTTATCACCTCGCCCCCCCTTCCTATGATGAGGCCGGGCCTCGTGGCGTATATGACGACCTGGGTCCCGAGGGGCGTCCTCGTTATGGTTATACCGCCGTAGCCGGCCCTGCTGAAGCGCTTCTTCAAGTACTCGTCTATCTCGAGGTGCTTCAGGGCCTCGTCTATTATCTCCCTCACCTTCGATTTGGCCTTTGTGGCCATCTCACTCCACCTCCTGCACGACTATCTCCACGTGGGTCAGTATCTCGAAGTTCGGGCTTGAGCGCCCGAAGGCCCTCGGGAAGAACTTCTTTATCTTTGCGCCCGGATAAGCGGCGGCATGGATTATCTTAAGCTTCTCCGTGTTAAGACCCTTGAACTCCGCGTTTGCCTCCACCTCCTTTAGGAGGCGCAGGATGTGGTTGGCAGCCTTAACGGGGAAGCGGCCGGTGCAGAAGCCCTGTAGCCCCCTCCTGTGCGGCACCTTCTTCTTGTAGCGCCTGAACGGCACGGGCCTCCTCATGGCTATCACGTCTTCGAGGAAGCTCTTCGCATCCTCCAACATCATGCCCTTTATGGCCTTGCATATCTCCCTTGCGTGCTTCGGCGATATGCGTAGCTCCCTCCCGCTCGCCCTGGCCGTCCGCTCCGGGTCGACCCATCCCACCGAGTAGCCCCACCTCGGCATGAGTTCTCCCTCTGTATCGCCTTGACCTACGCAGATGTGGGCAGCATAAAAAGGTTCTCCGGCCGGCCAGCGCTACCACAACCCTCAGGCCGTAAGGCTTATGAAAAAGCAAGGGCCATTGAGAAAGGGGAGATGGATGGCTCGGCTTGAGAGGGCCGTCGGAACCGCTATATCGATAGCTGGCATGGGAATCGCTCTCTTCACGGCGTTCTGCGTGGCCTACTACTTCATGCCGAACATGCCGAAGAGCGAGTACAGCACGATAGAGGCGGTCTTCGCCTCTTGGATGCCCCAGATAGTCATCACCGCCATGATGATAGTCCTGAGCATCGGGCTCATCAAGCTCGGGAGCGGCCTGATGAAGCACGCTATGCCCACGGAGGCGAGGGCCGTGGAAGGAGAAGAGCTCCCGCCTGAGCGAGGCCCTTCCCCTCCCTTTATACCTACTCGGCCGCCGGAGGCCGTGAGGCCGTCTCCCAAGCCGGAGGAGCGCCCTACTCACATGGCCTTTGAAATGGCCCTACGTG
>CAYUYX010000075.1:0-6569 GCA_964449495.1 uncultured Candidatus Bathyarchaeia archaeon | reverse complement strand
AAGGGGAGAGCACCGGATGGACGAGCTCTTGCGTCTTTTTCTCGTCGCTTTGATAGCCTTTGCCTCCGAGCTCGTGAGCTCGGTCTTCGGGGGAGGCTACGGAACCATCCTGACGCCGGCCCTCGTCATCATGGGTTACGAGCTCGAGGAGGCCGTCCCCTGCACCCTCGTCTCCCAGCTCGTATCGGGCCTATTCCTCGTGGTCATGCACCACAAGCTCGGGACGATAAGGATAAGCCCGGGCTCCGAGGACGTGCGGGTGGCCTCCATCCTCGCCGCCTGCGGATTGGTGGGCCTGGCCATCGCCGTCCTCGCCCTCGTGAGCTTTCCCGAAGAGGCCGTGGACACCTACGTGGGCGTGGTGGTACTCGCCATAGGGCTCGTCGTCCTCCTGAGGAGGAACTCGGAGCCGAAGCCGGGCGGGCCCCCCTCGCTAAGGAGGCTCGTGGTGATAGGCATCCTATCGGCCTTCAACAAGGGCTTGAGCGGGGGAGGCTACGGCCCCCTCCTCTCGGGTGGCCAGGTCGCCGCCGGGACAGGGGCTCGGAGCGCAATAGGGCGGATGCTCCTGGCGGAGGTCGTCGTGTGTCTCGGGGGCGCCGTGGCCTATGCTATCCTGGGCTTCGACCTCGATTTAGGCCTCGTCCTCGCCGCAACCCTCGGCTCAACGCTCATGACACCTCTATCGGCTTACGCGGTGAAGAGGACGGGCGAGAAGAAGCTCAGGACGGGCATGGGGCTCATCATAACGGCGCTCGGCCTCGCCATGCTCATCAAGCTCCTCGTCGGATAGGCCCGGGCTCCCCACATCCATCAGCGCTCGAGGACGGGGGAAGACGGCCATCCTCATCGGGTCCAGGGGCCGAGGATGCGGAATACCCAGGGGCACATCTTATATAGGGCGTGGCCCAACGGCCTGGGAGGCGGGTGCTCATGGGCGAGGAGAAGGTGGCCATAGAGATACCGAGGCGCCTCTACGAGCAGGTGAAGAAGCACGTGGAGGAGAGCGGGGGCGAGTTCAAGAGCGTGGAGGAGTTCGTGGAGTTCGTGCTCGAGGAGGTCCTGAGGGAAGAGGAGGAAGAGCCCGTTTACACGCCGGAGGAGGAAGAGGAAATCAAGCGCAGGTTAAGGGCTCTCGGCTATCTCTGAGCGAGGGGAGGGCGCCGGAGCGTTTTTCAGAGGTAACCGAGGGCCTTCAAGCGCCTTTTGACGTCCTCCGATTCCAGGTCGGGGAGGTTCTTCCTTATGAGGAATATTATGTATTCCGTGGGGCTCCTGTAGCCCGTCCCCTTCAGCGCCTTGGCGAGGCGCTCGTAAAGCGGCCTCGGTATGGAAATCGTTACGTACTCCACCACGGCCCCCGACCCCAGGATGGCCGTCCCCCCGGGGGATAAAGCCTTTGGGCTCGTCCTCAAGAGCGCTTGTGGGCCAGCAGGCCCACGAGGCATGCCACGGGCTTCCTCAACCTCGGCGGGAACACCCCGGACAGGACCTCGACATCCTCATCGCTCAGCGCCCTCATGAGCCTCACGCATGCGGCGTAGACCAGGACGCCCACGAGGATGTAGGCCGGGAGGAGCGCAACATCGAGCCAGAGGGCCTGGAAGAGGTAGACGGCGCCCGCCATGATGGAGCTTCCCACGAGGGCTTTTACGAGGGCCCTGAAATCCACCTGAACCATCTCCCTCGTGGCCAGGAGGTAGAAGATGAGGAGGAGGACGTTGGCCACCCCCCTTATGAAGGCTGTCCCGAGCCTTAGCCCGTAGGCGGGGAGCAACACCGGGCTGAGGGTGAGGGAGCCCGCTATGGCCGCCATGTTTGCGGCCAAGAAGGTCATCCTGCGCTCGTAGGTTATCAGGAGATAGGAGAGCATGGGTATTAAAGCCGTCAGGGCGCCGGAGAAGCCGAAGATGAAGAGGACATCCGCACCGCTCATGTACTTCTCGCCCGCAAAGAGCATGAGCGTCGGGCCGGCCAAGACGGCCAATCCCATGGCGGTGGGGACGAAGAGGAGCGAGAGGTACCGGGATGCCAGGAGGGTCAGGGACCTTATGGCTTCTCTATCCTCACGCCCGTAGCTCTCGCCGTAGAAGCTGAAGAGGGCCATGGAGATGTTGATGGGCACCATGGTTATGGCCGTGTAGGCCTTCATGGCGACATCGTAGATGCCCAGCTCCCCCCTGCCCGCACCCCTCTGCACCACCTCGAGGAGGATGAGGAGCCTGTCGAACCAGAGGAAGCCGAGGTTGGCGAGACTTGTTACGAGGATTGGCCAGGAGAAACGCCAGAGCTTCTTCACGGCCTCCAACGCGCTCTGGGTCCTCTTGGGAGAGCGCTCGAGCGCCATGAGGACGAGGAGGCCGGCCACGACCGAGCCGGCCAGGTCGCCCATCAGCCATCCTCCCACGTAGCCCGTTACCCCGAGGCCGTAGAGGACTAAGCCCACGGCGGAGCCCTGCCTCACCAGGCAGGAGGACAAGCGGGCCACGAAGACCTCCCGCATCCTGTTCAGGCCCACGAGGATGGACGTGGCGGTGGCGGTTACGCCCACGAGGACCACATCTGCGCTCGCCATGTAGAAGAGGTGCTCGTACGCTTCCCCGCCGAGGAGCCAGGATGATAGCTCGTCGGCCAGGAGGGCGAGGAGGGCGGAATAGCATAGGCCGAGCGATACCTGGCCGAGGATGGCCCCGATGGCCAGGGAGCTCGTGTCCTCTCCCCTCGCCCTCGCCTCCGAGAGGAACTTCACGATGGATGTGGAAACGCCGACGTTCGTGATGAGCTGGCCGAGCGTTATGAAGAAGAGCGTGATGGTTGCGAGGGCCATCTTCTCCGGGACGAGCGCATGGGCTATCACGATGAAGGCCGCCACGGATATGGCGTTCGCGATGAGGGCGCTGGCCACGAGGTAGGCGGAGCCCTTGGCCACCCTGGTGAGAGCGACCTTCTCCATGCCCGCCACGCTCTTTTAGGCGGGGTGCACGCCACCCGAGCGGCATAAGGGTTTTTCGGATAGGGGGGCTCAGCGCACCTTGTGGCCGTACCTGCCGATGAGGGGCACGAAGGCCACCCCGCCGAGGTTCTCGGTGATGAGGCCCTCGGGCTCCTTCCTCACCCGGATGAGGCTCTGGAAGAAGTGGAGGCCCCCGACGGGGATGACCATCACGCCCCCCACGGCGAGCTGCTCCACCAGGGGCTCGGGTATGCTCGGGGCCGCCGCCGTTACGAGGATACGGTCGTATGGCGCCTCCGGGGGGTATCCCATGCTGCCGTCCCCATGCAGCACCGTTATCCTATCTGCGAAGCCGTTGGCCTCGATGTTCTCCCTGGCCATCATCGCCAGCTCCGGCACTATCTCGATTGTCCAGACGTGCCCCCACATCTCCTTGGGCGCATCCGAGGGCGCTACCACCTCAGCGACGGTAGCGGCGTGCCAGCCCGAGCCAGCGCCTACCTCCAGCACCTTATGGCCAACCTGGAGGTCGAGGGCCTCGTTCATTATGGCCACCATGTCTCGCCCGGCTGGCCGGGGAGGCCGAGCCGTGTGGCGCAGAGACGGTCTGGCCGTGGCCTATGGGGAGGGGCGTGTCCACGTGGGCGTAGCGCCTCAGGCGCTCCGGGACGAAGCGGTAGCGGGGGACCTTCCTCATGGCCCTTATGACGGCCTCCGACCTCAGGACCCTCTCCGCCATGAGCCTCGATACGAGCTCGTTCCATCTCGCCTCGAGCTCCTCTTCTCCCATCGAGCTGCACCCACGAAACCCTAATACAGGCCCCCTTATATCAGGGAAGCCACCATGCCGACCGAGCTCGTCCGGGCGAGGGGCCACCCGAACATCAGGGCGACCCACCCGACCACCTTCGAGATTACGAGGGAACGGCATTTAACGCCGAGGGGGGATTGCATAGTGGCCGTCGGAGCCGACAAGGGGGCCAGGGACCTGAGCAATGCCTTCAAGTCGGCTGCCCGCCAGCCCGGCTCGACCATAATCATAACCATAGAGGTCCCGAGCGCAGGCATATCGGAGCGCATCCTGGCGAGGGGCCATCCGGCCCTGACGTTCGAGCACCCCACGGACATGGTGGTGAGGAAGAGCGCCTACACGTGCGGGCGGACGATAGCCGTCATGGCCGATAAGGCGGCCAAGGACCTCTCGAGAGAACTCGTGAAGGCCCTCAGGGACCCGGAAGCCATCGTAATCGTGAGGCTCGAGGCGTGTTGGCCATAGGGCTCACGCAACCTCTGCGTCCACCACGACCTGCCACCTGAAGGGCGCCACAGCCCGCACCCTCCTGGCCAGGAGGACCCGCTTGACCGTTCTGCCGGCCTGTTCCACGCTGGTTACGAGGGCTCGTGTGGCCTCGAGCTCCGGGTTAGGCGCTCCAGCGAAGGTGTAGAAGTGCAGGATGCCCCCCTCCGGCTTAAGGGCCTCGCAAGCGCTTCGAACGAATTCTACGGCCTTCTCCGGCAGGTTCATCACGACCCTATCGGCTAAGCCGGATAGCGCCGCTTCCACGGCATCCCCGGCATCGGAGAGGACCGGCACGACGGAGCCCACGACCTTGTTGGCCCTCACGTTGCGGGCCAGGTAGTGGATGGCCACGGGGTTGATATCTATGGCGTAGGCCACGATGGAGCCAGCCCTCCTGGCCATCAGGATGGAGAACGGGCCGATGCCGGCGAACATATCTACCACGACCTCGCCCCTGCGGACTTGGGAGGCCACGCGGGCGTGCTCGTAGGAGAGGCGGGGGGAGAAATAGGTCCTCGCCACGTCGAGCCAGAAGACGCAGCCGTGCTCCCTGTGGGCCGTCTCGGTCGGGCCCGAGCCAGCGATGGGCGTGAGGGGCCTCAGCCTGAAGGCGCCGGATACGGGGCCTCCCTTGGCCAGGACGAGCCTGACGCGCTTGTGGAGGGCCATTATGGCCGAGCCCACCTGGCGCCTATAGGGCCAGAGCTCCGGCCGGAGCTCCACGATGGCGATGTCGCCCACGATGTCGAACGCCCTTGGGGCCAGGTCGAGCAGCTCGGGCGGGATAGAACGGCTTAAGAGCGCTAAGAGGGAGGGGCGCTCTTCCCTGGGCTCGAAGTCCGCCTTGGAAAGCTCAAAGGAAGCTAATTCTCTTTCAAGCTCCTTTAGCTCGCCCCGCTCGGGCCACCTGGTCAGGGGGATGAGGACGCTCTCTCCCTCACGCCCCACCTTGAGGCCTCGCTCGAGGAGACCAAGGGATTTCAGTAGGGCGATGGCCTCCGAGGCAAGGCGCTTGGGAACCCTCAGGCACGGCCTCCTCAATACGCCTCCGTAGAACGCCGGCTCAACCTGGGTAATAGGTATTATTCAGATGCGCATGAGGCGGGCGTGCTCCAGGCCCTCGGGGCCTCCTCACGCTCATAGCTCGAGCACGTCGCCTGAGCCGAGGCGCCTGAACCTCGGGCCGAAGGCATGCATGAGGTAGCAGAACGCCTTCAGGCCAGTGCAGTGGCAGGCGGCCACTAAGCCGGGCTCGAGGGCCGAGAGCTCCTCCACGGTCCTCTTGAGCCTCTCCTCGCTGGCCCTCTCGAGGTGGAAGCCCCCTATCACGGCCAGCAGCCTCTCCTCGCCCGTTAGCTCTACGGCCTTCCTCAGGGTGTTTATGAGGCCGGAGTGGGCGCAGCCCGTCAGCACGATGAGGCCACGCTCCGTCCTGACGACGAGGGCCTGGTCGTCCATGAGGCGGTCTTCCTCGAGACCATTCGGCCCGAGCGTGGAGAAGCCCTCCACGTGTTCGAAATCGGTTCGACGCTCGATTTCCCCGGTGGCGAGTACGTCTCCTGATATACGGGCTGGAGCACGTGAGAGCAGGGGGATGGCGCCACGCTCCTCTATGGCCGATTTGCTCAGGCCCGGGGCGCCTATGAAGCGGAGGTGCGGCCTCATGGCGAGCTTGGGCTTGAGTGCATCGGGGTGCATCACCACGAGCAGCCCCCTCGGCTTGATGTGCTCGAGGAGCCCGAGGAGGCCTCCTGCGTGGTCGTAGTGGCCGTGGGTTATCAAGATGGCATCGAGGTTGCTCAAGCTGAGCCCGAGCCTCTCGGCGTTGGAGAGGACGACGGAGGCATCCTGACCCGTGTCGACGAGGACCCTGAGGGGGCCCGTGGGCTCGCAGACCTCGACGAGGGCGGAGAAGCCGTGCTGGCCTAAGAATCCCCTCCTCCTCGCGTAATCGTCCACGAGGACGTGGATTTTCACGGGCGAGCTTACCCCGGAGCTCAAGAGGTCTCGCCCCGCTTCTCCCGCCCTTGCCCAGAGGGCTCCTTAAGCCTGGCCCTCCTCTCGCAGAAGGCCTCTATCTTCTCCGCTATCTCCAGGAAGGCCTTTGCGGCCGGGCTGTCCTTGTGCTTGGCCACGAAGGGCTCGCCAGCATCGGAGGCCTCGGCTATCCTCGGGTCTATCGGTATCCGGCCCAGGAAGGGGACGCCCATGCGCCTCGCCATGCGCTCCCCCCCGCCCTCCATGAAGATTGGCACGTACGTCCCGCACTTCGGGCAGGTGAAGCCGCTCATGTTCTCTATCACGCCCACGACGGGC
>CAYUYX010000074.1:0-6608 GCA_964449495.1 uncultured Candidatus Bathyarchaeia archaeon | reverse complement strand
GAGGAGTGCGGGGATGGGCGAGGAGGCCATGAGCGATAAGGCCACGTAGAGGACTTCCCTCTCCTTCTCCCCCCCGGGGGCGAGGTATATCACGACGTTGCCAAAGCCCACGCAGATGAGGTAGGACGACCATAGGAGGCCCGGGCTCTCCCCGAAGAGGACGCCAAACAAGAAGCCCCATAGGCTGAGGATGCTCAGCCAGCCGATAGCGATTATCATGCCCGCCCTACGCCACGTCCTCACCAGCTCCTCGTGCTCCTCCCTCGGCCTGTGGGCCAGGACGAAGGCCCTGAGCCTCGCCACGCTTCTCGTGCTCATCACGATGGCGATTGTCATGGCGATGAACCACGAGAGGCCTATGATAGGCCCCGCTGGAATGCCTACGGCCTTGCCGATGGCTGGGGCGAAGAAGGTGCAAAGAGAGGCCCCGGCGACGGCGAGGCCCCAGGCGATGTAGGTGTGGCCCGAGGCCCGCATGTCGAGATAGCGGATGTAGCGCTCCACCCTGTCCAGGGCCCTGAGGAACTCCTCGACCTCCAAGCTCGTACCCGGGGAGGAGTAGGGGGCGGGGGGATATTAATTAATCCTCAACTCTGTGCTGCAGAGTTCTCTGAAGCCCAGAGCGGAGCCCACTCTTAAATCCGGCTGTCCTTCAGGCCCCTCCGAGGTGGGAAGAGGTGGGAGATGGCGTGGCCATCAGGGCACGTGAGCTCGTGAAGGAGTACGACGGGACGTTGGCGCTCAGGGGGGTTAGCTTCGACGTCCGGGAAGGCGAGGTATTCGGCCTCCTGGGCCCCAACGGGGCTGGTAAGACGACGCTCATGAACATCCTGGCCGGCGTGGTGCTCCCCACGAGCGGGAAGGCGGAGGTGCTGGGCCACGACGTGGTGGCCGAGTCGAGGGCCGTGCGTGAGCTCATAGGCTTCTGCCCCCAGGAGACCGTCGCCTACGAGGAGCTGAGCGCCCTTGAGAACATGATGTTCTACGCTGGCCTCTACGGCCTCCCCCGCTCCGAGGCAAAGCGGAGGGCCAAGGAGCTCCTCGACTTCATGGGCCTCTGGGAGGTGGCGAAGAAGCCCGTGAAGGAGTTCTCGGGCGGGATGAAGAGGCGCCTCAACCTGGCCATAGCCCTCATAAACGACCCGAGGGTGCTCCTGCTCGACGAGCCCACGACGGGCCTCGACCCGAGGGCGAGGAGGGAGGTATGGCGCTACGTAGAAGAGCTCAGGGCCGAGAAGCGCACCGTCCTCCTGGCCACGCACTACATGGAGGAGGCCGACCGCCTCTCCGACCGGGTGGCCATCATGGATTTGGGGCGCATAGTGGCCTTGGACACGCCCGAGGCCCTGAAGAAGACGGTTGGCGAGCTATCCGTCATAGAGGTCGAGACGGACGAGCCAGGCGAGGGGCTCATAAAAGCCCTCTCCCCCCTCTCAGAGAACGGGAAGGTCCTCACGGGCGAGGACACGGTGCGCCTCTACGCAAGGGACCCCGATGCCGTCCTGCCGAGGGTCATCGAAGCGGCCCTCGGAGCAGGCGCAAGGGTAATGGCCATCCGCATCACGGAGCCAACGCTCGAAGATGTCTTCCTCAAGCTCACGGGCAGGAGGTTGATGTGATATGGGCTTCCGGGCCGTCCTGGCCATAGCGGAGCGGGACGTGAGGAGCACGAGCAGGGAGAAGATGGCCCTCTTCTGGCTCATCCTGTTCCCGGTGATGATGCTCACGTTCAGCTTCCTCCTCTGGGCCAACCCCATGCCGCCCGTAACGCTCGACGTGGGCGTGGTCCTCGCCGATAGCACGGCCGATATGCCGGGCCTGAACTTCACGGCCAGGAACATCACGGACATAATGGCCGAGGTAACGGTCAAGACGGAGGACGGCGAGGAGGTGAAGGTCTTCCACATCGTGGACTACGGCAACGACACGGAGGGGGCCCTTGGGGACCTGAGGGCCGGCGAGATAGATGCCGTTGTGGTGTTCCCTGAGCGCTTCTCCTACAACGTGAGCATGGGCTTCACGGCCCACGTCGAGGTATACGTGCTGGGCGGCGATGCGTACAAGGAGCAGGTGGCCAAGGCCATCCTGACCGGCTTCTTCGAGGGGCTCTCCAACCGCCTGTCCCAAATCCGGCTTGACATCATGGAGGAGCACCTGCCGCCCGACGTGCCACCGGTGGTCGTGGAGTGGACCAAGGGCCTCGTCTGGCCCGTGAACGCCACGCTTGAGGTAGTGGTTCCGGAGGCCCTCTTGGGCAAGGCCGGCCTGAGGGGCTGGTTCGCCATAGCCATGGCTGGCGTGGAGTTCCTCGTAGCCGGCATAGCCATAGGCGCCAGCATGGTGGTGGAGGAGAAGGAGCGCAAGACGCTCAGGCGCCTCCTGGCAGCGCCCATAGGGCCCTGGGACCTCCTGCTCGGCAAGACGCTCTCCGGCCTCCTCCAACTGGGCGTCTCGGCGCTGGTCTGCGTGCTCTACGGGCTGGCCTGGGGGGCCAGGATAGCGTGGAACCCGCTGGCCAACCCGGCTCATGCGCTGGTGCCCGTGGTGCTGGCCCTCGGCGCCCTCACCTCGCTCGGCATGGGCCTCATCATCTCCATGCTGGCCAAGACGGCCAAGGGCGCCTCCGGGCTGGCCATGGCGATAGGCTGGCCCCTCATGTTCCTCACCGGCATCTGGATGCCGAAGTGGATGCTGCCCGGCCCGCTGAGGGCCCTTGCAGATTGGTTCCCGCTGACGATGGCCATAGACGCCACGAGGGAGGTGATGGTATTCAACAGGGGCCTGGAGGCCATAGCGCCCGTGCTGCCGTGGCTGGCCCTCTTCGCCATAGTCATCTACGGCCTCGGCGCCCTGGCCTACAAGCACGTGCTGAGGCGCTCCCTCTGACCTCAACCTTTTTTGTGAGGAAAGGTTAAGGTATCGCATTTAATGATGGATATCCTCGGGGAAGGCAATTAAAGAAGGGAGAAAAAATCAGGTCTGCGTCCTGAGGACGACCTTGCCCCTCACCTTGAGCCCGCTCACGTCGAGGTCTATCTCAGCGCTCAGCCCGCTCTGGAGCGCCTCCCGGAGCACGTTGGCCACAAGGCTTGGCGGCGTGCGCTCGGCCAGGGCCTCGGCGTATTTGAGGAACGCCTCCGGCGGGAGAGCGCGGGCAATCACCTTCTCGGCCATCTCGCCTCAGCTCCCACTGCCCTGCTCCTGTCCTCACTCGGCCGTCCTGACCTTTGTGGAGCCACGGAGCCTTAGGGTGCCGAGGGGCCTCTCCCCTGAGCGGAGCTCCACCGTGATGTCGAACTCTAAGATGTGCTTGAACAGCCTCTCGACGAAGTCCCTAAGGGAGCTCACAGCCTCGGCCATCCCCACCACCCCGTGTTCCCCGGGCCTGACAGGTATAAAAAGGTTTGCCCAGTTAAACTTATAAAACTGGTAAAACCGGTCAGCCGGGGTGATGCATGTTGGGGGAGCAGGAGCGGAAGGTCTGGGGCACCGTAACCATAAAGGGCGTGGACAAGGAGGTCTACCGTGCCCTCGTCAGCCTGGCCAAGCTCTGGGGCAAGACGGCCGGCGAGGTGGCCACCCAGGCCTTCAAGCTCTACCTCTCCGTCATGGGCCTCTTCAGCGGGGCCTTCCTCGGCACTGGGAGGGCGCTGAGGAGCATCGGGGGGCTCATCGAGCACATGGCCTTCCAGACCGTGGGCGGCCTGAAGCACTTAGAGGTCGACAGGGCCATGCTGGAGGCGGCGGACAGGCCCCTGCTCTTCATGGACATCGGGCGGCTCGTGATAAAGCCCGATGTAACGGCCGGCCTCATCAGGGAGAAGATATTCGGCATCGTGGATTGCGATGTGGTTGAGGTACCCCCGGGCCTCCCGAGGGCGGAAGTGCTGAGGAAGTGCAGGTTCGTGGGCAAGGTGGAGACCTCTGGCGAGTGAGGGAGCGCTCCCATGATGCCCGAGGGCCTCCTGGCCCGCTTCACAGCCCTCAGGGCGTCCTTCCTCATAATCGGTCTGGTGGCCTACGCAGCGCTTGGCCAATACGTATCCCCGTGCCAGGCGCTCCCGGCCGTGCTCTCCCTCGCCCCCAAGCCGGTGAGCCCGCTCAAGCTGCTCGCCGCCATGGCCTTCGGAGGCCTCATAGGCTACTGCGCCAACAGGCTGGCCATCTGGCTCTTGTTCAACCCGGCTGAGCCCGTCCGGGTCTGGAGGTTCGAGTTCCAGGGCCTCATACCAAAGAAGAGGGCGGTCTTGGCCTCCAAGGTAGCGGATGTCATCGCAAGCGACATCCTGAGCGAGGACGAGATAGAGCGGTTGCTCAGGGGGGCCGGCGAGAGGGCCATGGAGGACGCCATCCAGGAGAGGCTGGCCCTGCTGCCCGTCCCTCCCGGCCTGGCGGGCAGGCTGACGAGCCCGCTGTGCTCCATCGCCACGGCGGCGGCCAAGGACCTCATGGTGAGGGCGGCCAACACCATAGACCTGAAGAGCTTCGTCGTGGAGAAGGCCAACTCGTTGGACCCGAGGGACTTCAGCAGGCTCTTCCACAAGGCCATAGGGAAGGAGCTCAGGTGGATATCGCTCTGGGACTCCATGCTCGGCGCCACCATGGGGCTCGTCGAGGCCCTCCTGTTCTCCTTCATCGGCCTCTAAGGCTTCCACCGAGGGCCCGGCTCCGCCGTCAGGGAGGGTGCGGAGGGCGGCACGCTCTTCGACGACAGATAGAACTTGGCAGCGAGCGCACGCTTCGTCGGGCCCGGCGGCCAAATCAGAAGAGACCCTCCCCCCTTCACCCGGAGCGTTAGGTTAAAGCTCATAAGAGGCGCCTCTTTCTCCAGCCCGAAGGGCCATGCTCGATGCCGATGTCAGAGAGGCCCTGCTGCGCATAGCCCTCCTGAACGCCATCAAGCACGGCGGGAAGGCCAGGGCCGGACCCGTGATAGGTGGCCTCCTCTCGGAGCGCCCAGATTTGAAGCCCTTCGTCAGGGAACTCGTCCCCCTGGCCCGAGAGGTGGTGGCAGAGGTCAATCGCATGACCCTGTCGGACCAGAAGGCCGTGCTTGAGGAACGCTGGCCCGGCGCCCTCCAGGCCGAGGAGCGGAGACGGGCGGAGGAGCGGGCCGAGAAGCTCCCGCCCCTCCCCAACGCCGAGAAGTACGGGCGCATAATCACGCGCTTCGCCCCCAACCCCGATTGCGTGCTCCACCTCGGCTCCGCCCGGGCCATCGTGCTCAGCCACGAGTACGCCAGGATGTACAAGGGCCTCTTCTACCTGCGCTTCGAGGACACCGACCCGAGGACGAAGGCGGCGAGGCTCGAGTTCTACGATGCCATCCTCGAGGACCTGGAGTGGCTGGGCTGTAAGCCGGATAAGGTGTTCAAGCAGAGCGATAGGCTCCCGGTATACTACAAGCACGCTGAAGACCTCATAAGCATGGGGAAGGCATACGTATGTACTTGCTCGAAGGAGGCCTTTAAGAAGCTCGTGATGGCCTGCAGGCCCTGCCCTTGCCGTAACCTGCCCGTTGAAGAACAGCTCGAGCGATGGGAGAAGATGCTCGATGGAGATTACGGCGAGGGAGAAGCCGTTGTGCGCGTGAAGACGGACCTGACGCACCCCAATCCGGCCGTGAGGGACTGGCCAGCCCTCCGCATAATAGACCCGGAGAAGCACCCCCATCCCAGGCCGGAGGTCCGCGAGAAGGGCTACCGCGTGTGGCCCCTCTACAACTTCGCCTGCGGGGTAGACGATCACCTCATGGGCATCACGCACATCATAAGGGGGAAGGAGCACCTCACGAACGAGGTCAGGCAGCGCTACATGTACGCCCACTTCGGCTGGCGCTACCCGGAGGCCATCCACTACGGGCGCCTGAAGATAACCGGCGCCGTCCTGAGCAAGTCGAAGATAGTGGCCGGCGTGGAGAAGGGCCTGTACTCGGGCTGGGACGACGTGCGCCTGGCGACGCTGAGGGCGCTGAGGAGGAGGGGCATCACGCCGGAGGCCATAAGGGAGCTAATGCTCCAGATAGGGCCCAAGGCAGCGGACATAACGATAAGCTGGGAGAACCTCTACGCCATAAACCGCAAGCTCATAGACCCGATTGCGAACCGCTACTTCTTCGTGTGGGAGCCCGTGGAGCTGCTCGTGAGGGGGTGCCCGAGGAGGCGCTTCGTGGCCGAGCTGCCCCTCCACCCGGATAGGCCGGAGAGGGGGCGCAGGAGGCTTGAGGTAAGCTGCCAAGATGGAGTGGCCAGGCTGCTCATATCTGGCCCAGATGCGGCTGAGATGAGGCCGGGGCGTATAGTGAGGCTCATCGGCCTCTTCAACGTGGATATCGTCGAACTCGGCGAGGGGCGGGTAGAGGCCCGCTTCCACAGCGAGCCTTATGAGGTCGCCAGGGAGAGGAAGGCGCCCCTAATTCACTGGCTGCCAATCGACCAGGCCATAGATGTAGAGGTGCTCAGGCCAGATGGGGCCGTTAAGGGCCTCGGCGAGCCAGGCTTAGCTGAGGAGCCCATCGGGACGCTCGTCCAGCTGGTGCGCTACGGCTTCGGCCGTGTGGACGCCGTGGGCGATGGCTGGGCCAGGATATGCTATGCCCATAATTGAGC
>CAYUYX010000073.1:0-6654 GCA_964449495.1 uncultured Candidatus Bathyarchaeia archaeon | reverse complement strand
CTGTCTCAGCCTTCACGACATCGGCCAAGTCCTCCTCCCCAGCATTAACGACCACATCAGCGCCGAGCTCCTCAGCGGCCTTGAGCCTGAACGGGACGAGGTCGGAGATGGCCACCAGAGCGGCGCCCGATAGCTTGGCCAGGACGGCTATCATGAGGCCGGATGGACCGGCCCCGACGATGGCGACGTTGTCCTCGAGGCCAACCCCGGCCTTCTTAACGGCCCTAACGCAGCAGGCCAGGGGCTCTATGAGGGTCCCAACCTCAAAGGAGAGCTTCTCCGGGAGCTTGAGCGTGTCGAGCGCGAGATTAGGCTCTGGGACCCTGAAGAACTCGGAGAAGCCCCCCGGGTCGAGGTGGGTACGCCTGAAGAGGGGGCAGAGCGTGAACTGGCCACGCCTGCAGAAGCGGCAGGTCATGCACGAGACGTGGTGGTGGGCGAAGACCCTGTCGCCCTCGGAGAAGCTCTCCACGTCTCGCCCGACCTCTACCACAACGCCCGTCGGCTCGTGGCCGAGGACGAGGGGCGCCCTCGGGGCGATGTACCAATCCATGAGGTCAGAGCCGCATATGCCGCAGGCACGCATCTCCACGAGGATGTCCCTTGGCCCGGGCTTCGGGACGGGGCGCTCCTCAAGGCGGATATCGCCAGGGCCGTGGTAGACGGCGACCCTCAAGCCCACCGCCTGGCCGAGTCAGCGCTCGCCGGGGCCTTAAGCGCTCGCTGCCCCGATGGCCTTCCACATCGGCGATGCACGGGCTGCACAGGGAATGCGGCTCGAGCCAGCGAGCTCGATGGGCGTTTCCCGGGAGGGGTGGCGCTGCCGCACGTGGCTGGCTACCTCGGCTTGTCCGTCTTGGCCAAATCCCTCAGGCGCTCCACGCCCCTTATGGCCCGTATGTAGTCGACCACCGGCGCAGGCACGAGCTCCTCCCAGGGCTCCCCCGCCAGCATCCTGCGTCTTATCTCCGTGGCCGAGTAGAACTCACGCTTGTAGAAGGGGATGGGCCTTACCTCGAAGCCGGCCTCTAAGAAGAGGCGTCTGGTTAGGGGTTCGTTCGAATAGACCACATCGAACCTCGGGCAGTAGGCCAGCACCATGGGGACCCAGACGGGGTGCATCGGGGCATCCGGCACGGGCACTATCCAGTAGCGCTCCGGCCGCACTCCCGAGTGGGAGAGGGCGAGGCGGAGCATCACCATGCGCTCCCCGACGGTGAAGGGGTTGTCGAGCTCGTGGCTGAGCTGGGCGCTCCCGAGCACGATGACGAGCTCGTCGAACTCGGCGAGGATATCGAGCATGGCCTTCACGTGGCCCTTGTGCACCGGCTGGAAGCGCCCGACGATGGCGGCCCTCCCCGGCTCACGCATCAGGCCATCACGCCCCCGCCACAGGCGGCGCTTCCTCACTTAACCCTGCGGGCTACTCCCCCTGCGCATGAGCTTGCGCCCGACCTCGAGAAGCCACTTGGCCACGGACTCGGGGGGCTCGCCCCGCCTCAAGCGCTCTCTCACGGCCTCGTAGAGCGCAGAGTACTCCTCGACGCTCATGCGCAGGCCCCGCAGGCGGGGGTAGAACTCCAGCTCCATCAGCTGCTCCTCGGGGCTCTCGACCACTATCTCTTCGAGGCCGAGTTCGTCCCTGAGGTCCCGGGATACCGCCCTCTCCACAAGCCGGGAGAAGACCTCATCTAAGAACTCCCTCTCCGCATCGCCCAGCTCGTCGAGCCAGGGGACGGCAGCCCTCACGAAGGCGTGCGCTGCCTCGTGGATAAAGACGTGGATGGTTTCGCCGAACAGGCGCTTGAGCATGGCGTCATCGGCCTTGAGGGAGAAGTAGAGCTCGAGCTTCTTGAGGGCGAGCTTGAGCACATCGCTTAGCCTCTCAAAGAGGGCTCCGGCCTCATCTGACATGCCGAGCCCCTCGTGCCCCGATGGGGGAATAAGCTTAAGCCTCGCCGTCCGCCCGGAAGATGGCCTCCACGGCCTCCTCAATCAGCTCGTCTACCCCATCGCCCCGCAGGGCGCTTATGACAAGAGCCCGTTGGCCCACGGCGTCTTCAACGGCCTTAATCTGCTCCTCCGTGGCTATATCTGCCTTGTTGATGCCCACCAACAGGGGGACGCCGGGGAAGCTGGTCCTGACCTCCTCGAGCAGCCTCAGCTGGCTCTCGAGGGGGTAGCCGCACGTGCTCGTGGGGTCTATCAGGAATATTATGGTTTTGGCGAGGTGCTTCAGGGCCAGGATTGCCTGGAGCTCGATGCGGTTCCGCTCGCTGAGGGGCCTATCCAGGAGGCCGGGCGTATCTATTATCTGGATGCGGCCGTGGGGCGTCTCCCTGTGGCCCACCACTATGTCCTTCGTGGTGAAGGGGTAGCTGGCCACCTCCGGCTTGGCGGAGGAGACGGCCCTGACAAAGGAACTCTTCCCGACGTTTGCGTAACCCGCTACCACAACGGTCGGGGCCTCCGGGTCTATGGAGGGGAGCCTCGCCAGCTTAGAAGCAGCCCCCCTGAGGAAGTCCAGATAACCGGATATACGTTGGACGACGGAGGCCATGCGCCCGTAGGCCTCACGGCGGAGAAGGTTCATTTCCCTTATGGTCTTCGCTCTCCTGAGCTTAGCGAGATAAGAGCGCATGAGGGAGCTTATCACCCTTGAGGCCTTGCCGAGCGCCCCAAGGGCCTTCTTGAGCTCATCGAGGCCGACGAGGACATCTGCGAGCTCACGGTAGAATGGATGGAGCGAGTCGAGGTCGGGAAACCTATTCACCACCTTCCTTAGCCTCTTCACGAGCTCATGGCCAGCGACACGCACCCTATCCCGTTCCTTGGCTTTCACCCTGATTTCTACCGGGCCCTTTGGAATTCTCTTTGAGCTCCTTGAGGCCCTCCCGAAGGCTATCTCTATCAGCTCCTCGGCCGATGGAATGTACCCGAGGCCCGAGAACGGCTGCGACATCCCCTGTGCTGTGGGGGCGGCTAAATAAACGCTGGGCGGCGGATGGGCCCTCCGGCACCGAATAATGCTTATAAGGCCCCGTCTGGCGGTACCTCCCCGGGCGCCCTGGTAGTTCAGCCCGGTCCAGAATGTGCGGCTGTCGCCCGCACGACCCGGGTTCAAATCCCGGCCAGGGCGCCATCACGTTCTCCGCATCCCCTGCTCACAGAGCGGGCGTATGCCACCGTGCGCAACCCTTAATTACCACCGCCGCATGAGGGGCCGGGTATGGGGAAGCGGAAGATAATCAGCGAGGAAGAGCTGGAGGACATGATGGAGCCAGGGCCGGGCGATGTGTACGGCGTGGTAGTCAGGCTGCTCGGCTACGATAGGGCATTGGTCAGGTGCCAGGACGGCTACGAGCGCCTCTGCCGCATAAGGGGGAAGCTGAAGAGGCGCATCTGGATAAGGCCGGGCGACGTGGTGCTCGTCTCGCCCTGGGACTTCCAGCCCACGAAGAGGGGAGATATCATCTGGCGCTACACGAGGAACCAGGCCGAGTGGCTGAGGCGTGAGGGGAAGCTGACCATCTGAGCGTGAGGGCGGAAGGGATTGGCCCGCAGGCTCGATAAGAAGGTCCTCAGGGAGGAGGTCCTCTACGAGATAAAGCAGAGGATGAAGTTCAAGCGCAGCGAGGACTACGAGACCTTCGAGGAGGTGTTCGACAAGCCCACGCTGATGAGCCTCTACAAGCTCATGGTGAGGGGCTCCATAGGGGAGATGTACGGGGCCGTGAGGGCTGGCAAGGAGAGCCGGCTCTTCTGGGCCAGGACGCCGGACGGGCGGGATATAGCCGTCAAGATATACCTGACGAGCACGGCCGAGTTCAAGCGCGGTCGCCTCGTGTACATGGAGGGGGACCCCCGCTTCGAGGGCCTCCTCGGCCGGAGCACCCGGGCGCTCGTCTACGCATGGGCGAGGAAGGAGTTCAGGAACCTCAGGAGGGCCTTCGACGCCGGCGTGAGGGTCCCCGAGCCAATCGACATAGAGAAGAACGTGCTCGTCATGGAGTTCATAGGGGAGGACGGCTTCCCGGCCCCGATGATGAAGGAGGTAGAGCTCGACGACCCCGAGGGCATCTTCTGGAAGCTCATGGACTACGTGAGGCGCCTCTACGTGCGGGCCGAGCTCGTCCACGGCGACCTGAGCGAGTACAACGTGATGATATGGGAGGGTGAGCCCGTCCTGTTCGACCTGTCCCAGGCCGTTACGCTCGACCACCCCATGGCCGAGTACTTCCTGCGCAGGGATGTGGGGAACCTGCTCAGGTACTTCTCCAAGCTGGGCCTGCCCGTCCCGAGCCTCGAGGAAGCGCTCAAGATGGTGAAGGAGGGGGCGGGGGTGAGGGAGCCCGATGGCGAGTAGCTTCCACGTCCGCATCCCGATGGAGAGAGTGGGCGTCCTCATAGGGCCAGATGGCTCTGTGAAGCGCGAGATAGAGCGCTCCCTGGGCGTGAGGCTCGAGGTAGATAGCCGGACGGGCGATGTCGAGATAACGCTCCAAGAGGGGAACCCCGACCCATCGGCCCTGTTGAGGGCCCGTGATGTCGTTCTGGCCATAGGGCGTGGCTTCTCGCCGGAGAGGGCCTTCAGGCTCCTCAGGGAGGAGGATGCCATGCTCCGCATAATAGACCTCCGGGAGATATTCGGGCGCTCAAAATCGGACATCGTGCGCGTGAAGGGGCGCATCATAGGGCGGGAAGGGAAGACGAGGCGTATCATAGAGGAGCTCACGGGCGCATACGTGAGCGTCTACGGCCACACTGTCGGCATAATAGGGGATATGGAGCAAGTCCAGGTAGCGGAGGAGGCCATCCAGATGCTCATAGAAGGCCGTATGCACTCGACGGTCTACCGCTTCCTCCACAGGAAGAAACGTGAGATGAAGCGCCGCAGGGCTCTTGAGCTCTGGGAGAGGCCCTTCTGAGGGCGAGCGAGGGCGGGGGCTCCGTCGGCCTTCTCATCACATCGCCTGCCACCGATAGATATATTAAGATGAGGGGCTCAAGCCCCCCGGGATGAGCACGAGCCTGCAGGAGCTGAAGAAGCGCTTCCTCCGCTTGCTCGATGAGGATGAGGAGTTCCGCTATGCGGTGGCTGGCTACCTGGGCCTATCCGAAATCCTCAAGCGATTAGACGGAATAGAGGAGGAGCAGGTGCGCCTGAGGGAAGAGCAGATTAGGATGAGGGAGGAGTTCAGCAAGCGCTTCGAGGCCCATGAGGCCGAGATACGGGCGTTAAGAGAGGATTTCAATAAGCGCTTCGAGGCCCACGAGGTCGAGCTGAGGGCGCTTAGGGAGGACTTCAACCGCATGCAGAAGACCATAGAGGGCGTGCAGAGGACTATAGAGGGCATGCAGAAGACAATCGCAGATATGCAAAAGACTATAGCAGATATGCAGGGGACGATAGCCAGCGTGCAGAAGACCATAGAGGGTATGCTGAGGGCCATAGAGAGGATGGACAAGCGCCTCACGCGTGTGGAGAGGACCCTCGAGAAACTCACGATAGACATAGAGGAGGAGGCCCGCTCAATAGTCGCCGACAGGCTCAGGCAGATGGGCTACGAAGTAACGCTCGAAAGGCTGCAGCTCCCGGGGGTCGAGCTCAACCTCTACGGGGCCACAAATGAGGTATGCGTGATAGGGGAGTGCAGCGTGAGAGCTGGTCCAGGGCTATTAGAAGAGCTCAAGCACAAGCTCGAGACCCTTAAGAAGCGTTATCCCGGTCTCCTGAGGGCGAAGATTATACTGGTCATCTACGCTTCCCTGGCCTTGCCCGAGCTCATCGAGGCGGCTGAGCGGGAGGGCGTATGGGTCCTGAAGGCGACGAGGGATTTGGTGGCTCCTCGATTTGGTTGAGGTCCCGTGGGGCACCTCTTTTAAGCTGCCTCGCCCCAAGGCTGGGGAAGCGCCTTGCTCGGGGAAATCCTGGAAGAGCTGGGCCTCGAGGCCATAATAGATGTCCACGTGCATCCCCTGCCTGAGCTACCGGAGGATACGCTTCTCTCGGAGCTCAAGAAGGCTCAGGTGGGCCGCTGCGTTCTGCTGGCGCTCGATTTGGACCCTGACGTGTTCGAGGACCGGCGTGAGAGGGGCCGTTTCATGGAGGCCCTGTTCAACGCTGGCGTCTGGGACGTGAGAGCCTTGGACATGGCCAGGGAGGTCCTGCGCCGGGGGAGGACGCCGAACGAGCGCGTGGCCGAGCTCGTGAGGAAGCACGGAGCGCTCTTCGTGGGCTTTGGCTCTGTTAACCCGGCGAAGCCCCGCTCCTATGTTGTGGAGAAGCTGGCGGAGCTCGTGGACTACGGCTTCTCGGGCCTGAAGCTCATTCCCACGCTCCAGCTGTTCTGCCCGAATAAGGCGAGGAGGAACCTCGAGCTTATCCTGCGCTTCTGCGAGCGCTCTGGCCTGGTGGTGATGTGGCATACCGGCTGCGACCCCGGTCCCTGGGAGAGCCCCGTCCTATCGGAGTGCGCCAGACCTTCCTTGCTCAAGCCGTTCGCGAGGGCCTTTGAAAGAGCGGTCTTCATAGTTGCTCACGCGGGCAGCTACTCCGCCACGAGGCCGGGCGTATGGTTCTCAGAGGCCCTTGAGCTCGCAGAAGCGCACAGGAACGTGTGGCTCGACGTGGCGGCCGTTCCCTACCTCCTC
>CAYUYX010000072.1:0-6699 GCA_964449495.1 uncultured Candidatus Bathyarchaeia archaeon | reverse complement strand
CCGCCGAGCTGGCGAGGAGGCTTGAGGGGTCGGAGTGCCTCGTGAGGACCGTCGAGGTCGAGGAGACCGAGCTGGCCCCTCCCCCGCCCTTCACGACGGACGCCATGCTGAGGGAGGCCTCACGTGTGTTGAAGATGGGCGCAAGGGAGGTTATGGCCCTGGCGCAGGAGCTCTTCGAGGTCGGCCTCATCACATACCACAGGACGGACAGCACGAGGGTATCGTCCGTGGGCGTAGGCGTGGCGAAGGCCTACATATCGGAGCGCTGGGGTGAGGAGCTCTTCGCCCCGAGGAGCTGGGCGACGGGCGTTGAGGGCGCCCACGAGTGCATAAGGCCCACGAGGCCCCTCGACGCCAGGAGACTGAGGCAGCTCATAGATATGGGCGTCGTCAGGCTGGCGAGGCGCCTGAGGAAAGAGCACTTTGCCCTCTACGATTTGATCTTTAAGCGCTTTATTGCGAGCCAGATGAAGAAGGCCCGCTTACTGAAGCAGAAGGCCGTGGTGGTCGTCGAGGGCCAGAAGCTGACCGTCGAGGGCTACTGCGAGGTGATAGAGCCAGGCTTCACGCTCGTGAGGCCCGTGAGGCTCGTGCCGAAGATATCGGAGGGGAAGGCCCGCATAAAGGCCGTCAAGCACTGGGTAGAGGCGGAGCTCAAGCCCCTCACGGAGGGGGAGCTCGTGGCCCTCATGCGCGAGCGGGGGATAGGGCGCCCATCAACATACGCCAAGATAATAGCCACCCTGCTCGAGAGGGGCTACGTGAGGAGGGGGCGAGGAGGGCGCCTCTACCCGACGTGGCTTGGGAGAGCAGTCCTGAAGTTCCTATACGGCCGTTTCGAGCGCTACGTCTCCGAGGAGACCACGAGGCGCCTTGAGGAGGCCATGAGGGCTGTTGAAGAAGGCCGGGCTGATTACGTGGAGATACTTAGGGGCCTCTATGAGGAGATAAGAGCCCTTTCCAAGGCGGGCTAAGCGTTCAGAGGCTCGTATAGACCTCTATGCCCAGCTCCTCGGCGACCTTCTTCGCCTCCTCCCGCACGAAGGGCGATACTACGGCAAGCCTCGGCCTCACGCCTACCACACGCTCGTATAGCTGGCCTATACGCCACAGCTCGAAGACATCTGCTCTCGACACGCTCGATTTTATCTCCATTAAGATGTGCTCCCTATCCGTTATGAGCAGGTCTGCCTCCACCTCGCTCGGGCGCCCGAAGACGAAGCCTTCTTCATCTCGATAAGTCCAGCGCTCCACCTGCTCGCCGAAGTAGCGTTCTACCACGCCCTTCATGCCCTTTCTGAAGGCCTCCTCGACTAAGAGGCCCCACCTGGCCCCCAGGGCGTCTATATGCCTGCGCAAAAGCTCGAAGCCCTCGTGCATATCGGCCCTCAGCTTAGCCAGCTCCTCATCATGACGCCTGAAGCCCTCTATCATGTCCTTCCTCAGCTCTCTTATGGCCTTGCTATTATCGGCCACCTGCTCCTGTAGGGCCCTTGTGGCTGTCGTGTTCTCCGCTACCTGCTCTTGGAGAGAGCGTATGGCCCTCAGCACCTCGTCTAAGCCCAGGAGGCCCGCTACTGCGAGCCTGAACTCCTCGTCCGTCTTGAGCAGCTCGAGCATCTTGGCCCTCAGCTCCGCCTCCTCCAAGGCCAGCCCCGCCCGATTGGAAAGTCCGTCGAGCAGATATATAATCTGTTATGGGAGAGGGGCTCGGCCGGTGGAAAGCTTATCTCTCCCGGCTTTCCCTTCGTGCAAGGGAGGGCTTTGGAGGGGGGCCACGAGATAAGGCGGGACAGGAGGCTCCTCAAGATAATCAGCGAGGAGGAACTCAGGCGGATACGTAAGCAGGGCGATAGAGGGCCGTGAGGGGAGCCGGGGTGGTGTGGGTAGAAGTAAAGGTGGGGAGAGCTATAGCAGGAGCGCCTGGAGGTTTGAGGACGACCCGCCCGGCACGTATAGGCCGGAGGCAAGGCCTCAATACTGGGCGGGAGGCGAGCGGAGAGGGTAGCCCACGGTCGTGCGCTCAGCGCTCTCCCACGCCGGGCTCCCGAGGAGAGCGCCTGGAGAGCTTCTCCCTCAGCTCGTCCATGAGGCGCTTGCCCTCCTCGGGCAGGAGGTCATAGATCTCCTCGGCCCTGCCGAGCCAGGTGGCCAAGGTCTCGGCTGGCTCTGGAACAGAGACTCCCTCTGATATGGCCCTAAGGATGACCAATAGGGCGCCCAAGGGGATACGGGCACCTTTGTCCGGGAGCTTGTGCCTGAGGGACCAGGCCACCTCGAAGTCCTCCAGGGCCCTATCATAATCTCCCTTATGAGCCCAGGCGACCCCACGATTATTGTAGGCTTCTGCGTCATCTGGCTTGAGCTCTATGGCTTTCGTATAATCCTGGATAGCTCTATCATATTCGCCCAGCTCGTCCCAGGCATTCCCACGATTATTGTAGGCTTCTGCGAAATCTGGCTTGAGCTCTATGGCCTTATCGAAGTCTTGAATAGCTCTATCATATTCGCCTTTATGAGCCCAGGCATTCCCACGATTAAAGTAGGCTTCTGCGTCATCTGGCTTGAGCTCTATGGCCTTATCGAAGTCTTGGATAGCTCTATCATATTCGCCTTTATGAGCCCAGGCATTCCCACGATTATTGTAGGCTTCTGCATAATCTGGCTTGAGCTCTATGGCCCTATCGAAGTCCTGAATAGCCCTATCAAAATCTCCCAGCTCGTCCCAGGCGAGACCACGATTGTAGTAGGCTTCTGCGTCATCTGGCTTGAGCTCTATGGCTTTCGTATAATCCTGGATAGCTCTATCATATTCGCCTTTATGATACCAGGCGACCCCACGATTAAAGTAGGCTTCTGCTGGGGGCTCAGGCATCCCCTTTATCACTGCGTCGAAGCACCTGAGGGCTTCATCGTGGTGTCCTCTTAGGCCAAGGGCCACGCCCAAGCTGAGCAGCTCGCCCCATGCCTCGGCCTCTTGGAGGAGGCCCGCCAAACTTGCCATGTGGTCTAAGGGGCTCACGCCCGGGGGCGGGTAGAGCGTTATTATCTTACGCACGAAGACATCGTGCATGAGGAGCACCTCGGGCTCGGAGGGCGGTGGGGGGAAGGGGAGGAAGAACCCGAGCGCTCTCACCCTGGAGTAGCAGATGGCCCACTCGCCCTCTGGGTGCCCGAAAATCTTCGTCCAGACCAGCCTAACGAGCTTGACCCTCGGGAAGGGGATGCGGGACAGCCTGAGGAGCTTTAGGGCGTGGAGCACGTCCAGCTCGGCCACCCGGCCCTCCCTGGCCAGCTTATCGTAGTGCTCCTTCTTCCTGTGCGTTCCGAGGATGATTGGGGCTATTGTCCCATCGAACTCCTCTTCTCGGAACTCCTTCCCGGCTAAGCGGGCGATTTCACGCCCTTCTTCGAGGGTGTAGAGGCTCATCTCCACCCTCAGCTCCCTCCTGGCCTCAGGCCCGGCCCCGAAGAGGCCAGATATCTCCGGGTCTTCCTCGATGTGCTCCAGGACCTCCGTCCGGCAGGTGGCCACCAACCAGACCTTCTTCACGGCCTCCTCGAAGCGCCCTATCAGCTCACGGACCCGCAAGATGCGCACATATATATTCAAGTCGTCCAGGAGGAGGACGACGAGGTCGTAGCCCTTGAGGCACCACTTCGGCACGGGGAGCCTGTTCAGCTCCGAGATATCCTTCTTGGAGAGGACTATCACCAAGGCCTTCCCCACGCTCTTGTCCTCCCTGAAGATGGCCCTCAAGACCTCTATGACCGTCCTCGATTTGCCGATGCCCGCTGGGCCGAGAATCAGGACCCTCCCGTGCTTTTCGAGCACCTCACGAACTCTATCGGCCCGGTGGGTCCAGTAGAACTCCTCGTTCCACTCAGCGGGGGAGCACTTGAGGAGGCTGGAGACCACCTTCCCCACGGTCTCCGGCTCAAGGGGCTTCTTCTTGAGCTCCTCGGAGGTGAAGAACGTCCCCATCCGGTTGAATGCCTCCCTCTCCTCCCTGCGCCTCCTCCACCATCTTGTAATGGCCAGGGCGGCGCTGATGGTGCTTAGGATGAGGCCGATGATCCCCACCAACAGCCCTGGCTCTAATGGCGGTAGCCCCGACGAGGCCCAGACCTCCCCAAGGGCTTGGGCCAAATGGACTTATAAATTCTCCCGGGCCCTACGGACCCTCCAGCCTACCTCCGTCCTCTCAAGCCCGTAGGCTCGCCTCAGCTCCTCGAACCTGGCCTTGAAGGTGGGCCAGAAGCCATCATCATAAACGGGCACCCCCTGGTCTCCGGCCTCAAGGGCGGTCAGCCTGAACTCCTCAAGCGCCTTGAAGAGCTCCTCGGGCCTGAAGACCCGGGCCTCAAGCCCTATGGCAAGGGCATCCTCGTTCCTCGGGAGCCTCTTCTCGGCCTGCTCGACCACGATGATGACGTCCGTGTCGCTCCATGGCTTCCAATCGCCCCGGGCCCTTGAGCCTATCACCACGACGCTCCGTAGCCTGACGCCCTCCCTGAGCAGGAAGCGCACGTAGCTGATGAGCTTGCTGAGGACATCCGCCCCCTCCGGCGTCCGGCCTAAATCAACCCCCTCGTAGAAAGCCATTCCCCTACCCTCCTCACGATGTCCTCGGCCAACCTGATACAACGGTCGGCGGGCTCTTCTGTGTAGTCCTCTATGCTCAAGCCTATCTCCGCCTTAAAATTAGGTTAAGCGCCCCATTCTTATAAGAACTTCTCAGAACTCTATGCCCGGGCGAGGCGGGACGCCCCGCCTGTAGGGGTGCTTCACCTCCCGCATCTCCGTTACGAGGTCGGCCACCTCTATGAGCTCCTCCGGCGCCCTCCTGCCCGTCAGGACGAGCTCCACGTGCTCCGGCTTGTGCTCTACGAGGTCTAAGACATCCTCGAGCCTTATGAGGCCGAAGTGGAGGGCCACGTTCACCTCGTCCAATATGACGATATCGTATTCCCCGCTCATCACGACCTCCCTGGCGAGTTCCAGGGCCTTCCTGGCCTCTTCTAAGTCCTCCTCGCTCGGCCCGCTGGCAGTTATGAAGCGCCCACGCCCGAAGGAGCGCACCTCCAAATTGGGAAGCCTATCGACGACGTGGAGCTCCCCGAAATCGAAGCCGCCCTTCAGGAACTGCACCACGAAGACCTTGAGGCCCCTCCCTACGGCCCTGAGGGCGAGGCCGAAGGCGGCCGTCGTCTTGCCCTTCCCGTCGCCCGTATATACTTGGACGAGGCCCCGCTCAAGCCCGTGCTTCCTGCGCCCTCCCTCAGGCCGAGACATGCCTATCCCTCAGGAAGCGCTTTAGGGGGGCGAGGAGCAGGTCGGCCCCTGCCCCGACCGTCAGGCGCCCGCTCATTATCATCCTCACGGCACCATCGAACTTTGCGCTCCTGGTTATGAGCGGGACGATATCCGACGTGAGGGCCCTCTTTATGGCCTCGACGAGCATGGCACGGACCTTCTTCTCCGTGAACCTCAGGCCAGATTTGGCCATGAAGGCCCTATGGCGCTCTATCTGCTCCACGAGCTCCTCAACGCCCTCGCCCGTGAGGGCCACCGTCCTTACTATCGGGGGGACCCAGCCCGATGGGCCGTAATCCTCTATCTCAAGCGCTGACACGAGGTCGGCCACCGTCTCGTCCGCTCCTGGTCTATCGGCCTTGTTCACCACGAGCACGTCCGCTATCTCCATTATTCCCGCCTTTATGGCCTGTATCTCGTCCCCTAAGCCGGGCGCCAGGACGAGGACGACCGTGTTGGCCAGGCCTGCGACCCCCACGTCGAGCTGGCCAGCCCCGGCCGTCTCCACGAGCACCCTATCGAAGCCCGCCGCATCGAGCACCTTCACGGCCCCCTCTGCTGCGTCCGAGATTCCGCCGACGCTCCCCCTCGTGGCCATGCTCCTTATGAAGACGCCCTCGTCGAGCGTGAGGTCCTGCATGCGCACCCTATCGCCCAGGAAGGCCCCGCCGGAGAAGGGGCTGCTCGGGTCTATGGCCACTACGCCCACGGTGAGCCCCCTGCGCCTGTAGGCCCCCACGAGCTTGTGGATGAGGGTGCTCTTCCCCGAGCCCGTGGCGCCCGTTATGCCCACCACGTACGCTCTGCCCGTGTGGGGCTCGAGGGCGGAGAGTATCGCCTCCGCCTCGGGGGCCCCGTCCTCTATGAGCGATATGGCCCTGGCTATGGCCCTTTTCTCGCCCCTCAGCACGCCCCGCACTACCGCCTCCACGTCCAAAGCCGTCAGCTCCTCTTCACGTGCTCGATTATGAACTTGACCACCTCGTCCGTCGGCGTCCCCGGGCCGAAGACCTCCGCCACGCCCATCTCCTTCAGCGCCCTGGCGTCCTCCTCCGGGATGATGCCCCCCACCAGCACGAGCACGTCCGACATGCCCTTCTCACGGAGGAGCTCGAGCACCCTGGGCACGAGCGTCATGTGGGCGCCGGAGAGGATGCTGAGCCCTATCACATCAACGTCCTCTTGTATGGCCGTCTCCACTATTTGTTCGGGCGTCTGGCGGAGGCCCGTGTAGATGACCTCCATGCCGGCGTCCCTGAGCGCCCTCGCTATGACCTTGGCCCCCCTGTCGTGGCTGTTCAAGCCGGGCTTGGCCACGAGGACCCTTATGCGCCTCGAGGGGGCCTTCCCCACATCGCTCAACCGGGACACCGCCGGGGGGG
>CAYUYX010000071.1:0-6708 GCA_964449495.1 uncultured Candidatus Bathyarchaeia archaeon | reverse complement strand
TGGTCTACACGGTCGAGAGGGCCATAAGGGTGGCCATGAAGGCCGGCGCCGGCCTGCTCGTGATGGCCGAGGAGGGCCACCGCGAGTGGGTCTGGGCTGGCGTGCCACTGGCATACGCGGACGACACGATAGTCGTGGAGCGCACCAACCAGCTCCTCGAGCTGGTCGGCGCCGACATAAGGGTCGGCAGGGAGCTTGCGCCCGGCGTGTGGGAGGGCGACCCCGTCTGGTGCCTGAACGTTACGAAGTGGTGGATGCTGAGGACCGACCCGGAGAACAACGTGTACCACCCGATAGTAAGGGGCGTCAGCCACTTCACCATGGCCGCCTGGGAGCTCGCCGGCCTGATGCAGATATTAGAGACGCACACCTTCCTCTTCGTGGGGGCGCCGCACTTCTCCTGGCTGTACGAGTACACGCCGAGCGCAACGCTGTGGAGGACCGTGGAAACGCCTCACCCGTACGGGCCCAACATGGACGAGTGGTACGTGGTGCCCGTGTACAGAGGGCCGTTCATCCGCCTCCACTTCGACAGGCTCGAGCTGGCCGAGGGCGATAAGATAGAGGTGTACAACGATACCATGCACCTCGTGTGGACGGTCGAGGGCCCGGTGAGCGAGCAGAGCGTGTGGTCGCCGTGGCTCATGGGCACGACGGCCCACATCCACTTCGTGAGCGATGAGGCTGGCGAGGCCTACGGCTTCAGGGTCGATGCGGCCCAGTACGGCACCAGGTCCAGGACGACCATAGAGAGCCCGCACCCGTACCCGCCGAACTCCCACTTCGTGTGGAAGATAGAGCACCCAGGCGCCTACAAGATAAGGGTCCACCTGGCCCAGTACGGCATCGAGCCCGGCTACGACGCCCTCTACTTCTACGACAAGGACTGGAACATGATATACTGGGTGGAGGGCTCCGGCTACGACCGCTGGACCGAGTGGATACCCGGCGACACGGTCTACATCGTCCTGTACAGCGACTCCATGGTGCAGTACTACGGCGTTACCATAGATGCCTACGAGTACTGCACGGCCGATGGCGCCTACGCCGTCGCATGGGCCTACGACTATGACAGGGAGATATTCAGGCCCGTCATAGCCGTGGACGAGTACCTGCCCGACTACCCAGGCTCCACCGTGGTGGTCATAGGCGACCACGCCCAGTTCACGAACTGGTTCTTCTCCCACTACATACCGGTGAGGACGGCGGCCGGCTACATAAAGTGGTGCCGCTGGGACACGGGCGACCTGGCGGTGGGCCTCCTGGCCTACGCCACCGGCTTCTACAAGAGGCTGATTGGCGCTGCCTCCAGCCTGAGGGACTGGGTCATCGGCAACATGACGCTCGTCGAGGCCTTCATAGATGCCTGCGAGGCCCTCGACATCCCGGTTGAGGACGCGAGGGCCAGGCTCGAGGACGCTAAGGCCGAGTTCGAGACGGCGGAGGCCCTGAACGAGGAATACGGCGCCTCCGCCGCCAGCGAGATACTCGACCACTACGAGCGGGCCCTCCTCTATCTGGACGAGGCCTTCGAACTCGCAAGGGATGCCGCCAAGGAGACGGCCACCGGCCTGAGGGAGGACTACGAGGGCGCCCACGATGGTGTGGCTGATTACATAAACGCAGTGGCCGGCTACGGGCTCGACGTATCCGCCGCCCTCGACCTGCTCATGCGCTCCGAGATGAAGAAGGGCGAGGGCGATACCTTCATGGACCTCTACGAGGCGTCCGGCGGAGATGAGAACGCCACGGCTGCCGTCCTCCTGTTGAACGCAACGGCCGCCTACAAGGAGGCCATAGACCTCTTGAACAGCGCCCGCGATACGGCCGAGGGCATCGCCAGGGACGAGGCGGAGGCCCAGATAACGAGGGCCACGAGCATGTTCGAGGAGGCGAAGGCCCAGCCCAACGCCCCGGAGGACAAGCTAAGCGAGGCCGAGGCCAAGCTAAGCGAGGCCGAGGCCGCCTTCTACGCAGGCGATTACCTGACGGCCATAGATAGGGCCAGGGAGGCCTACAACCTGGCTAAGGAGGCCAAGGACCTCGGCGTGAAGGCCGAGCAGGAGGCCAGGCAGCGCACGACGTACGTGGCCGTTGGGGCCGGGGTTGCGGCCGCCGCTGCCATAGCGGGCGGAGCCTACATCTGGCGGAGGAGGGCCTGAGGGAGCAGGAAAACTTTAAACCCCACTCTTTTATTTTCCAATCCTGAGGGGAGATGGACCTATCGCTCGTGCTCCTCGTCCCGCTCCTCGTTTCCCAGGCGAGGAGGTGGAGCAAGCGCCGTTTGGCCATCTTGGCCGTGGCCGTCCTCGTGCCGTTAGCCGTATTCGGCTCCCTGTACGCCCTCGTATCCTCAGTCGGCGCCTCAGCCCGTATTATCTCCATCAGGGTCGTCGGCTCCGAGGAAGGCACCCTCCTCCTCGAGGCGGAGGTGGCGCTGAGCAGCACGGCCCCGGTGGACGTCAGGTTGGAGGAGGCCGCGGCGGGCCTCTACGCACATGGCTCTAAAATCGGCGAGGCCGAGCTCGTGGAGCCCGTGGTCCTCCCGGTCGGCCGGGAGGCCAACGCGACCGTCAGGGCGCGGGTATGGGATGCTCGGGCCCTCGCCCGCCTCATCTCCGATGCGCTGTCCGCCCGTGAGGCCCGTTTAGAGGCGAAGGTGAGGGGACGGGCTCAGGCCCTCTTCTTCCCCGTTTGGTTCGAGAGGACCATCGGGCTCGATGTCCCCCTCCCGAGGGTGGAGCTCGGGGAGCTCGCCCAATTGGTGAACGTTAGCCCCTCCTCCACCCCCCTCCATGCTGACGTGCTGCTCCGCTTCAGGAACCCAACCGATGTGCCCTTCGAGCTCCGGCAGCTCGACTTCTCCCTGAAGATGTGCGGGGCGGGGGGCGAGCTGTACGAGGAGCCCCTTGCCTCGGTTTCCCTCCTGAACGCCCCCTACGAGTTCGGCCCCGGGGGCCAGGTGGAGCTCCTGCTCGACGTGGCGTTCCACGACGGGGAGGCCGTTGAGGCGGCGGTGGCGGGCCTGTTGGAGGAGGGCGCCTTCCTCGGAGAGGCCGTGGGGGAGGCCATCGTGGGGGTCGCAGGCGTCGAGTTGGCCATCGGCCCCCTCGAGCTCGCCCTCAACGTGGATGCCCCGCTGGAGATGTCCGCCAGGCCCCTGGACGTGCGGGTGAACGGCTCGGATGTGCTCGCCACCGTGGAGGTCGGGGTACGGGCTGGGCCGTTCTCGGGCCCAGTCTGGGTGCACTCGTGTACGGCATCCGTGTACCTGTGCGGGCCAGAGGGCGAGGAGGCGCCAACCGGCTACGTGGGCTCTCTTGAACTCCCGGGGCCCGCCCTCCTCCAGGTCGGCGGCGAATCTGTCCTCGAGGTGCTCCTCAAGCCCACCCAGGCAGGGGTCGAGCAATTGGCAGATGCCCTCACGAAGGGCGGCTCGCTACGCCTCTCGCTCCTCGACGTGGATGCCAGTATATCCGTGCTCGGGGCAGGCCCACTCGACGTGAGCGCCAGCGGCCCCATACCATCGCCTGTCGACGCGAGCCTCTCATACGACGTGTCCCTGCGCGTGTTGGACCTCTGGCCGGTCGAGCCCGGCGATGTGTTCAAGGTGATGGCCCAGCTCAACATTACCCTATCGAGCCCCGTCTCGAGCCCGCTCTCCATAGCGAGCGCCTCCTTCGAGCTCTACAACACCACGGGCTTCTACCTCGGGAATGGCTCCCTCGATAACTCCATCGCCCTGCCGAGCGCAAACGGCACGTTCTCCCTCAGGGTGAACTCCACGTTCCACATCCACGAGTTGGCCATCGGCTGGGTCGTGCAGGAGCTCCTCGATGAGGGCTCCTTGGAGCTCTTGCTAAGGTCCGTGAGGGCCGAGGTGAGGGTGGGCTCCTTCTCCCTCGGCGTGGAGGTGCCGGACCTCCGCTACGCGTACAGCCCCGGCGAGGTGGGCTTCGAGGTAACGGACGTCCGGCTCGTCGAGTTCGATGCGGATAGGGGCGTGGTCGTCTTCGACATCGACATATCCATCTATAACCCCTTTGGCTTCGCCGTAAACCTCTCCTGGGGGCCCGGGGGAGGGCCCCCGCTCTCCTTCGAGTTCTGGTGCCAGGAGCACTATAAGTTCCTCGGCTACGGCCGTTACGAGCAGGAGACCACGTTGTTCCCGAGGGCAGAGACACATCTCACGGTGAGGGTTGACCTCACGCCAGAGGGCGCATGGCATGTAATAGCCGAGCATTATAATCCCTGGCCCCCGCCGGGCAGGATAAGGATGCTGGCTGCGGTGAGGAACGGCGTGGCCTTCGTGAGGATATACGAGGTGGTCGTGCGGGTTCGCTTCGAGGAGGAGGGGATACAGGTGGACGAGCCCGTCTCGCCCGGCTCGCTCGGGCCATCAGTATATGCGTGTCTTGAGGAAATCGGCCATCTCCATGAGGGCCCTCCTGGCCTCCGGGCGCCCGAGTCCTTCTATGGCCCTCTTGGCCTCCTCTGTCAGCCTCTCCACGAGCCTCCTCGCCTCCTCCAGGGAGCCCGCCTCAACGAGTATGGAGCGTACTTCCTCGAGCTCGCCGGGGCCTATGTCCGGCGAGTTGAGGAGCTCGAGGAGCCTCCTCCTGAGGGGCTCGGGCCCCTTGGATAGGGCGTGGACGATGAGGAAGTTCCTGCGCCCCTTTATGACGTCCCGTATGGGCTTTCCGACGATTTCCTCTTCCCCGAAGACGCCGAGGATGTCGTCCTGTATCTGGAAGGCTATGCCTATGAGGAGGCCGTAGCGCTCGAGAGCCCTCATCTCCTCCTCCGTCCCCCCGGCCAGCAGGGAACCTATCAGGAGAACGGTCCTGAAGGCCTCGGCCGTCTTCAGCCTTATCATCCTGAAGTACTCCTCGAGCCCCACGTTCGTCTCGTCCCCCATGAGGACATCTAAGGTCTCTCCCTCGTCCACGAGGACGCTCGACTCGGTTGATATCCTCAGGGCCTCTACTATCCTGTCGAGCGGGACGCCCCTATCGGCCGTGAGAGCGAGCATCTGGAAGGCCTTGAAGATGAGGAGGTCTCCCGCCAGAATGGCGATTGGGGTGCCGTACCTCACGTGGACAGCTTCCACACCTCTCCTCGTCTCATCTCCATCTATTATATCATCATGGATTAGACTTGCTACGTGGCCGAACTCGGCGCCTGCGGCAGCGAGGACGAGCTTCTCAGGGTCTCCTCCCGAGAACTCAGCGGCCAACAAGAAGAGTATGGGCCTGACAAGCTTCCCTCCTGCCTCTATGAGGTGTCTCGCTGCCTCGAAGAGCACGGAATCAGCCTCGAAGAGGATGTCGAGCATGGCCTTTCTCACCATCTTCCTATAGCGCATGGCCTTCCTATACAGCGTCTTGAAGCGCCGCCTCATGTCCCTCTTTATCATCTTAACCACTTGCACTCCCCATCACCTCCTCCACGAGCGAGCCGAAGACCTCCAAGCAGAAATCCGGGTCGGCCTCGAAGAAGCTCCTTATGAAGGGGCCTATGTCCGGCCCATCTATGACCATCACGGCGCTGTTTATGTCCACGGAGCCAGAGGCCATGAGGGCGAGGACCCTATCTATTTTCTCATCGGGGAGCTTCTCGAAGGCAAGCCTTGCAAGGAGACCGAGTTCGAGAGTTCCTCCCCACCGCTCGTTGAACCTGCGCTCGTACTCGGAGAGCCTTCTGGCGCTCGTATCGCCTTCTCCGACGGCCTTGGCCGCTACCTCGCCAGCTATGAGGCCAGCCGTCATGGCGGGGTGTATGCCCTCCCCCGTTATCGGGACCACCTGGCCAGCCGCATCCCCACAGAGCATGGCGCCGTCCATGACCACGCGCTCCCTCTGGCCCCCGATGGGCACGAGGGCCGCCCCGACATCTGCAATCCTGGCGCCGCCGAAGAACTCCCTGTTCTCCTCTATGAACTTGTCGAGGTACTCTTTCGCCACGGCCTTCCTCACGCCTACGCCGACGTTGGCCACATCCTCGCCCTTCGGGAAGACCCAGAGGTAGCCGAGGGGGGCCCAACGCCTCCCCACGTAGGCCCTCACCATGTCCGGCTCATCGATGCGGCAGCCCTCTACCACGTACTGGAGGCAGGGTATGGCCTCCTGCGGCCCGAGGCCGAAGAGCTTCCTGGCCGTTACGGATTTGTAGCCATCACAGCCGATGACCACATCACAGCTAACACGTCCTGTCGAGCTTTTTCCCTCGAAGACGACCGTTCTCCTCCCTCTCTCCTCCCCGAAGCCTACCACCCTCGCCCCAAGCCGGATGTCGGCCCCTGCCTCCTCGGCCTCCTCCATGAGGAGGCCCAGGAAGGCCTCCTTATCTATGATATAGCCTCCTCCACGCCCCCTGAACCTCTCGTACGTTATCTGGTCGGCCCTCACCTCGAGCACGGTCCCGCAGGGGCCGAAGAGGTAAGCGCCCTCGACCTCGTTCCTCACGAACTCATCGGAGGCCCTCATGCCGAGCTCCCTCAGGACGCCCTTCAGGAGGCCCTCTCCACATGGTTTAGTAGCCAGGCGCTCCTCCGCCTCGAGGAGGAGGACATCCGCACCGAGTTCTGCGGCCTTCCTCGCGGCACATAGGCCAGCTGGGCCAGCCCCTATGACCACTACATCACGATGCCCGAGGCTCAACGCCCCTCGGTAAAGGTTTTGTGCTGGGCCGGGATAAGCGGGACGGTAA
>CAYUYX010000070.1:0-6712 GCA_964449495.1 uncultured Candidatus Bathyarchaeia archaeon | reverse complement strand
GGCCTCTACGACGCCCTGGTCAGGGCAACCCGGAGGGCCACCCAAGAGGTCCCGCTCAGGCCCAACGCCGTCGACCCCCTAAGGGAGCGGAACACGGGCGATAACACGGGCCGCTACATCCCCTACGTGCACTGGGAGCTCTTCGATGGCGATTACCTTGAGCTGACGGCCTTCCCGAAGGGAGGAGGCTCGGAGAACACCTGCAGGCTCGGCATGCTCAGCCCCGCCCTCGGCCTGGGGGGCCTGAAGAAGTTCGTGCTCGACTCCATCATAGAGGCGGGGGGGAAGCCTTGCCCCCCCGTCATAGTGGGCGTGGCCGTGGGAGGGGGCTCCGATATAGCCATGGAGCTGGCGAAGAAGGCCCTCCTCAGGCCCCTCGACGTGCCCAACCCGAACCCCGAGCTCTCTAAGCTCGAAGAAGAGCTCCTCCGGGCCATAAACGATACGGGCATCGGCCCCATGGGGCTCGGGGGACGTTGGACGGCCCTAAGGGTCCACATCGACTACGCATGCAGGCACCCTGCGAGCTACCCCGTGGCCGTGGCGACGCAGTGCTGGGCGGCCCGCAGGGCCTCGGCCCGCATATATGCTGATGGCTCCGTGGAGTACCTGACGCACGAGGTGGGGTGAGCGGGTTGGCGACCTACAGGCTCAGGACGCCCATATCGGAGGAGGAAGTCAGGCGCCTGAGGGCCGGCGACGTCATCTACGTGAGCGGCACGATGGTTACGGCCCGTGATGCAGCCCACAAACGGGCGCTAGAGCTGGCCAGGAGAGGCGAGAGTCTGCCCGTGGACCTGAGGGGCGCCGTCCTCTACCACTGCGGCCCGGTCGTGCGGAAGGTCGGGGAGGAGTGGGAAATCGTGGCCGCTGGCCCGACGACGAGCACGAGGATGGAGGCGGTTGAGGCCGACTTCATCAAGGCCTTCGGCGTGAGGGTCATCGTTGGGAAGGGCGGCATGGGGCCGAAGACGGCCCGGGCGTGCAGGGAGTACGGGGCCGTTTACGCCGCCTTCACTGGGGGTGCCGGGGCACTCGCCGCTAAAGCGGTGAAGCGGGTGGCCCGTGTAGAGTGGCTGGATTTAGGCGTGCCGGAGGCGCTCTGGGTCCTGGAGGTGGAGGACTTCGGCCCCCTCGTCGTCGCCATAGACACGCATGGCCGTAACCTGTACGAGGAGGTGGCCCGGGCGGTTGAGGCGAGGCGGGCCGAGCTTTATGAGAGGCTCGGCCTGAGCGCCCCCTGAGGAGGTGGATTGGCCCTGGACGTGATAACGCACGATGTCCTCATAATCGGGGCTGGCCTGGCCGGCCTGAGGGCCGCCATAGAGGCCTCCGAGGTCTCGAAGGGGAAGCTCGACATAGGGGTCATATCGAAGGTCTACCCGATAAGGTCGCATTCCGTCTGCGCCCAGGGCGGGACGGCGGCCGTCATGCGGGAAGGGGATAGCTTCGACCTCCACGCCTGGGACACGGTAAAGGGCTCCGATTTCCTGGCCGACCAAGATGTCGTGGAGTTCTTCGTGAGGAGGGCGCCGAGGGAGATAATAAAGCTGGAGCGCTGGGGCTGTGCGTGGAGCCGGGACGAGGAGGGCCGGATAGCCCAGAGGCCGTTTGGCGGCCACAGCTTCCCGAGGGCCTGTTTCGCCGCCGACATGACGGGCCTCATGGAGATGAAGACCCTCTACGGCCGGGCCACGGCCTACGACAACATCACGTTCTACGACGAGTGGATGGCCACGAGCCTCGTGGTGAGCGATGGGGTGGCCCGGGGCCTCACGGCCATAGAGCTCCGCACGGGCGAGATGTACGGCTTCAGGGCCAAGGCCATGGTGTTCGCCACCGGCGGCATCGGGCGTGTCTACGCCTTCACGACCTACTCCCACACGGCCACGGGCGACGGGATGGCCATAGCCTACCGGGCCGGCCTCCCCCTGGCCGATATGGAGTTCGTGCAGTTCCACCCCACGGGCCTCGTCCCACAGGGGGTCCTCATCTCCGAGGCGGCCAGGGGGGAGGGCGGCTACCTCCTGAACGCCAGGGGGGAGCGCTTCATGAAGCGTTATGCGCCCGAGCGCATGGAGCTGGCCCCGAGGGACATCGTGGCGAGGGCTGAGCAGAGGGAGATCCTCGAAGGGCGGGGCCTGGAAGGCCCCCACGGCCCCTACATAGCCCTCGACATCCGCCACCTCGGGGAGGACAGGATAAAGGAGCGCCTCCCCTTCATCCGTGATATCGCCATGCGCCTGGCGGGCGTCAACCCGGCCGAGGAGCCCATCCCCGTCAGGCCCGTGGCCCACTACGCCATGGGGGGCATAAGGGCCAATATACGCACGGAGACGCCCGTCAAGGGCGTTTACGCAGCCGGGGAATGCGCCTGCTACGGCCTCCACGGGGCGAACAGGCTGGGGACGAACAGCACGATAGATTGCATAGTCTTCGGGGCCGTCGCAGGGGAGGAGGCGGCCAAGATGGCGATGCGCTCCGATTTGCCAGAGCTCCCGAAGGAGGCGCTCGGGGCTGAGGAGAAGCGTGTCTTCGATGGGATACTCGGCAGCGAGGGGGATGAGCGTGTCCCCGTCATAAGGGCCGAGCTGAGGCACATGATGGACGAGAAGGTCCACGTCTTCAGGCACGGGAACCAGCTCAGGGAGGCGCTGAAGGAGGTCAGGGAGCTGAAGGAGCGCTTCAAGCACATAAGCGTGGAGGACAAGGGGCGCACCTTCAACACTGCCCTCGTGCACGCCCTTGAGCTCGACTTCATGCTCGATGTAGCGGAGGTCATCATAGCGAGCGCCCTCGCAAGGACGGAGTCGAGGGGGGCGCACTACAGGCTCGATTACCCGAAGCGGGACGATGCCAACTGGCTGAAGCACACGCTCGCCTACTACACGCCGGAGGGACCGCAGCTGGCCTACGAGCCAGTGAGGATAACGAAGTGGAAGCCGACGGTGAGGAAGTACTGAGCGGGGGTGGTTATGCCTTGTCCGGCGTTGGAGAACAGAAAATCGTGAGGTTCGTGGTGAGGCGCTACGACCCGGCTCGCAAGGGCTTCTTCACGAGCACCTACGATGTGCCCGTGCGGAGGGGGATGACGCTCCTCGACGCCCTCCTCTACATAAAGGAGAACTTGGACGAGACGCTCTCGTTCCGCTACTCGTGCAGGATGAGCATCTGCGGCTCCTGCGCCATAAAGGTGAACGGGAAGCCCATGCTCGCCTGCTTCACCCAGGTCCTCGACCTCGGGACGGACACGGTGGTCTTGGAGCCCCTGGACAACCTGCCGCCCATAAGGGACCTCGTGGTGGACTTCGAGCCCTTCTTCGGGCGCCTTAAGGCCATAAAGCCCTACCTTCTCCGGCCGCCCGGTGAGCCGGAGGAGGAGTTCAGGCAGAAGCCTGAGGAGTTCAAGCGCTATTGGCCCCTCGCCATCTGCACGAGCTGCTCCGCCTGCCTCTCGGCCTGCCCCGCCAGCATAGACGAGGCCTTCCTCGGCCCATCCGCCCTCATGAACGCCTACCGCTTCATGGCCGATACGAGGGACGCCGGCCTTGAGGAGCGCCTTAAGACCATAGCGGAGGCCGTCTGGCTCTGCACGTCCTGCTACTCCTGCTCGCTCGTGTGCCCGAAGGAGATAGACATCTCCGGCTCGATAGTGGAGGAGCGCTCCCTCCTCGTGGAAGAAGGCCGGATAGCGAGGCGCATAGCCGATGTGCTTGAGAACGCCATGACGTACCACAACCCGCTCGGCCGGCTCCAGGCGAAGCGCACGGAGTGGATGGAAGGGCTCAAGGCCCCCGTTCCCCTGGCCTCGGAGCTCGGGAAGGCCCCGACTCTCCTCTTCACGTGCTGCATGATGGCTTTCGAGCCGAGGTTCCAGGAGGAGGCAAGGGCCATCGTGGGGGCGCTCAGGGCGGCTGGCCTCGACATGGCGAGCCTGGGGAAGGAGGAGTGGTGCTGCGGAGACCACATCCTCCGCATGGGCGAGAAAGGGCTCTTCGAGGAGCTGGCCGAGCACAACGCCGAGATGTTCGAGCGCTACGGCGTCGAGCAGGTCGTAGCGCTCTCGCCCCACTGCTTCTTCACGTTCAGGAGCGAGGAGCCCTACAGGGGGCTCGGGCTGACAGTCCGCCACTACACGGAGCTGCTGGCCGAGGCCCTGGAAGAGGGGCGCCTCAGGCCATCCCGGGCGCTCAAGGGCCTCAAGGTGGCCTTCCAAGACCCGTGCTTCCTCGGGAAGCGCTCAGGCGTGTACGATGCGCCGAGGGCCATCTTAGAGGCCCTGCCGGGCGTTGAGCTCGTGGAGTTCGGGCGCAATCGCGAGAACAGCTTCTGCTGCGGGGGAGGGGCGGGGCGTGTGTGGACGGAGGAGGCGGAGCCGGAGAAGCGCCCATCCGTGGCGAGGCTGAGGGAGGCGCTCGAACTGGGCGTGGACGTCGTAGCGACCGCCTGCCCGTTCTGCACCTGCATGCTTGAGGACGCAGCCAAGGTGCTCGACGTGGAGGACCGTGTAGCCATCAAGGACGTGGCGGAGCTCCTAGCCCAGGCCCTATAGGCCCGCTGGCCCAGCCCGCCGGCTTTTTATCCCCTTGAGCCCCCATTCCCGGGCTTATAGGATATCCGTGTAGAGCTCTATGCCCAGCTCCTCGGCGGCCCTCTTGGCCTCCTCCCTCACGAAGGGCGATACTATGGCCAGCCTGGGCCTCACGCCCTTAACACGCTCGTAGAGGTGCCCTATCTTCCAGAGCTCGAAGACATCTGCCCTTGAGACGCTGGACTTTATCTCCATGAGGATGTGCTCTCCATCGCTGATGACGATATCCGCCTCCACCACCGCTGGGTAGCCGAAGACGACGCCCTCCTCATCCCTGTACGACCACCTCTCCACCTTCCCGCCGAAGTAGCGTTCTACCACCCCTTTAACGCCCTCCCTGAACGCCTCCTCGGCCATCAGGCCCCACCGAGCACCTAAGGCATCGATATGCCTGCGGAGGAGCTTGAAGCCCTCAATCATGTCGGCCCTCAGCTTGTTGAGGTCCTCCCTCAGCCTGGCCAGCTCCTCGTCGTGGCGCTTGAAGCCCCTGTTCATGTCCTCCCTCAGTTTACGGATGGCTTTTGTGTTCTCCACCACCTGCTCTTGGAGAGACCTTACCTGTTCTTGGAGGGACCTTATCGCTCTGGTGTTCTCCACCACCTGCTCCTGGAGAGAGCGGATGGCCTTGAGAACCTCGTCTAAGCCTATCAGGCCGGCTACGGCCAACCTGAACTCCTCATCCGTCCTGAGGAGCTCCAGCAGCCTTGCCTTGAGCTCTGCCATCCCCGGGTCCACGCCTACCATCCGGCCCAGCTGGCTCGGGCGCAGGATATAAGCGTGCTCGATGACGCCCTCCCAGGCGCCGAATTCCTTCGCGTTGGAGCCCAACCTTTTATAAGCTAAATGGCGGAGAAGGACGAGTGGTGGGCTGGCATGGTCAGATATTGGTTGTGCGTGGTGAACGAGGCCAACTGGCGCGTAGTGAAGGAGCGCCTCCTCTGGGGCGTTTCGGAGCGCTACAGGCGCAGGATGGAGGAGCTCTCCGAGGGCGACCTGCTCGTCTTCTACGTGAGGCCGAAGAGCATAGGAGGGATATTCAGGGCCGCCTCGGGGCCGTTCGTGGATAAGAAGCCCGTGTTCAGCTCCGAGGGCTTCAGGGCTGGCGAGGTGTTCCCCTACCGGGTTCGCCTGGAGCCCGTGCTCATCCCGCCCGAGCCTGTGCCCTTCGAGCCCCTCGTCCCGAGGTTGAGCTTCATAAGGAACAAGGAGAAGTGGACGGGACACCTCAGGGGCGCCATGAGGGAGATATCGGAGGGCGATTACGAGCTCATAAGGGCCGAACTCGAGGCGCACGCCGGTTAAGGGGGCGTAGAGGGGCCGGGAGGGCGCTGGAGGCCCGCGCACAATTGCCCCGGGGTCCCCCGGACCATAGCCATGTCATTTGCCCTCGGTGGCCATGCCCTTCTGCCGGGCTCGGGCGCCTGCACCCGGGGCTCAGCCTATAGGGCCGGCCTGCGCCACGAGCTCCTCCACGAAGCCCACTATCCTATCCGCTATCAAGACTATTTTCTCCGCCTCCTCCCTCGTGCAGGAGGACGTGGTCGTCCTCGAGCGCCCGTAGAGCTCCTCGAAGAAGGCTATATCGTCTTTGGCCTTCTCTATGAAGTCCGCAACCTTATCCCCCTGCCCCGTCGCTTCCCCGAGGGCCATCAGGAGGCCCGTTATGCCCTTGACGCTCGGCTCTAAGCCCGTGCGCTCGATTATCCTCGCCTTGAGCATCAAGCTCACGAACTGATAGGCGCTTATGCATGCGAGGGAGAACAGGCCCGTGCTGAGGTTTGCGTCCGCCGACCTCCTGGCCTCCTGGGCCCTCCTTATCATCCTCCCCACAATCCTCGAGTGGCTCACCGCCAGGGCACCACCTCGACGCCAGCCCCCGCTGGGGGAGGACTCAGTGGGGGGCTCTCCGCTCCTGAAGTCCTCAAGCTGGCCCCTCCGCACCGGGCTCGGGCGCCCGCTTTTATAAGGCTTCCCCGCCTCATGCGGAGGCCGCTCCCCCTCGGAGTTCCCTTGAGGGCGTGAGGTGCTTGCAGACCACCCTGAAGCCCGGGCCTGCGTAGAAGGCGTTGAATAGCTCCATCCACGCATCCCCGCCTTGACCCCCCACGGGGGGCCTCACGA
>CAYUYX010000069.1:2287-6739 GCA_964449495.1 uncultured Candidatus Bathyarchaeia archaeon | reverse complement strand
CGCCTCAGGGCGCTGCTCGGCTCGAGCCCGGGGGCCAGCGTTGAGACATCGGCGCTCGTCAACACGGGCTACGAGGCTGTAGCGCTACGGAGGCGCTGGGCATCGTCATACTGAGCCCCGAAGAGGGCCTCTGGAGGCACGTATCAGGTGGCCAGGACGTGACCAGGCCGTCCGCAAGGCCCGAGTTCTGGCGAGCCGCATACAATCAAGTCCTCCTGGGCGCTCCAGCGGCCTCCAGCACCAGGGGTCTCCTCCCAAACCACTCGGCCACGGTCAGGACCCTCTTCCCCACCCTCTTGGCCACCTCGTAGACGTCGGCCAATCGCTCGGCGTACCTGGGCTCTCTGAGGAGGTGGTGGTCTAATATTATGGGGTCCGTCCTCGTGGCCTCCACGACGTGCTTTATGTTCTCCACGGCCCTCTGCAGGTTTATCTTGTTCATCATGTAGCCGAGGAGGTAGGTGGGCGGCCCGTCGAGGATGAGCACGTCCGGGTCCTCCCGCACGAGCCAGTCGGCGTAATCCTCTATGACGGGTCCCTGGAGGTCCGATGTGTAGACGAGCTTCGCATCGCCCCGCTCTACCACGAGCGAGATGACCCAGCCCACCCTGGCGAACTCCACCCCGTGGAAGAGGGGCCCGGGGAAGCGCACAATCGTTCGCCCGAACTCCACCTCCGAGCCATCCACGAACCTGACACTCGTACGGCCCAGCTCGAGCTCAGGGACCCACGGCTTGGAGGACCAGAGCTCTCTGGCCAGCTTCTCGAACCACCTCCGTCCTCTCTCGAGGAGCTCTTCCCTCCTGGCCTGGTAATCCCCGAAGTCCCTGGCCGAGGCGAGCGGGAGGGCGCTCATGGGGTCGGGATAACGGGCTTCCCCCGGCCTGGCGAGGAACTCCTCGAGCCTCTCTCCCCCGAGGCGCTCGCACATCTGGGCGTAGAGGAGCCTGGCTCTCTCCCACTGCGACTTGTTTATGTAGCGGTTCGGGTCCTTCGCCAGCACGAGCTTCGAGCCGTAAATGACATCGGCGCGGACGGGGAAATCAAATCTCACGTGGTGGTCGTAGTGGTAATGCGTTATCACGACCACATCGGCTTTCCCGGCCGCCTCCTCTATGGCCCGGTACGCCTTGAGCTTGAGGCGTTCCTTCTCGGGCCCGGGGAGGGGGTAGCTCGGCTGCATGGAGGCGGCCCCGGGGTCCACGAGGATGCGCACGTCCGGTGTCCTGATGAGCACGCAACTGCTCTTGGCCCCTAAGCTATCGAACCATACGGGCAGCACCGATATCTGGCCGGCCCTGAGCTCACGCCTCCTGAGCGCCATATCCCGTACGCACAGGGCGCGCCCGTGGGATGAAAGCCTTCGGGCGGGCAGCCCGCATGAGAGCGGTCGCAAGTATTAAAAGGCCTCGCGCTTCCTTATGGTGCGGTATGAAGAGGGTAGGGCGGATATGCATATCGGTTCCGGTCTCCCTCTTGGCCGAGTTCGACGAGGCCATTAGGGCGATGGGCTATCCGAACCGCTCCAAGGCCATGCAGGACGCCATGAGGGCGCTCATATCTGAGTGGAAGGCCAGCGGGGCCGTCAGGGGGGAGGTCAACGGGGCCATCGTCATGATATATGAGCACGATAAGCCCGGCCTGGTGGATGAGCTGCTCGATATACAGCACGAGAACGAGGACATCATCTGCTCCACCATGCACATCCACCTCGACCCGGAGAACTGCATGGAGGTCATAGCCGTCCGCGGCGATGCGGAACGCATCAGGGCCCTCGTGGAGGCGATGAAGACGAAGAAGGGCGTTAAGCACCTGAAGGCCATCCTCGTGTGAGCGCCTCTCACCGGAAGCCCGGGCGCTTGGACAGGAGCATGGGGAGGTAGTGCGGCCTCCTCGGCTTCCCCTCCAGCTCGGCCAAGACGGCGCTCTTGAGCTCGTCCACCGTCATGCTGACATTATGGGGCCTGTTGCGCTCCGATTTGGCCCTTATGGTTACCATCAGCTTCTTCTCCCGGACCTCCCTATCGCCCACGACGGCCACGTAGGGCACCCACTCCATCCCCGCCGCCCGGACCTTCCAGTCCATGGAGCGCCTCCTGTCATCCACATCGGCCCTTATGCCCGCTCTCACGAGCTCCCGGGCCACCTCCACGGCGTAATCGAGGTGTCTGTCCGCTATCGGAATGAGCCTGACCTGCGTCGGCGAGAGCCAGGTCGGTATCTGGGCCAGCCCGCCGGCCTTCATGGCCTTCGCAGCTTCCTCGAGCACGGCGCACATGAGGCGCTCGATGCCGCCCGGGCTTGAGTGCACGATTATACAGCCCCTCTCCGAGCCATCCGCGTCCACGTAAGTTATGCCGTAGCGCTCGCTGTCCTCCACGTCTATCTGGACCGTCGAGAGCTGGAAGTTCTTGCCGACGGAGTCCACGTACTGGAACTCGTTCTTGAGGGCCCAGTAGTGCTTGCGCTCCGGGAGGAGCTGGACCATCGTTGGCCTCCCGAGCTCGACGGCCAGCTTCACGAAGAAATCCCCGTGCTCCTCGTAGAACGCCTTCTCGGCCCTGTAGGCGTGGACGTAGCTCAGGCCGAGGCCCCTCATGAGCTCATCATACTTGAGCGTGAGGAAGCGGAACTCATCGAAGGCCTGTTCGAGGTCCTTGCAGAAGCAGTGGAGGTCCGGCATGGTGAACTTCCTCAGGCGCCTGAGGCCCACGCACTCCCGGCGCGTCTCGAGCCTGTAGCTCGGGGCTATCTCGAATATCCTCACGGGGAGCTGTCTCACGCTCATCTTCACGTTCTTCATCATGCGGAAGAGGCCGAAGTCGCCGGCGAAGCGGAGGAAGAGCATCTTGTTCCCTACCCTGAGCTTGTAGTCCTTCTCTACGAAGCGCTCCGCCTGCGCCCTTATGTCGGGCTCATCGGCCCTGTACATGGTGGGCGTCTCTACGACCATGGCCCCGAGGGAGAGGGCCACGTCGAGCACCCAATCCTCTATGAGGTCCTTCATGAGGGCCCCCTTCGGGTAGAAGCGGAAGTGCCCGACATCGCTGGCTGGCTCGTAGTCCACGAGCTCGAGACGCCTCATGAGCTCTATATGGGCGGGTGGCTCGTGCTGGATGAAGCCCACCTCCTCGCTCAGTATGAATTGCTTGAGCTCGGGGTCCTCCGCCACGGGGGGGCAGGCGTCGAGGTCGCTTAGGTCGAGCTCGTGCTCACGGCCCGACCTGTCTATGACCAGGTATTCCACGCCCGCCAAGGCGCTTTACCCCGCACGATTCCCTGGAGAGGCCAGGGCCCTTATTAATGGCTTCTATCCGGCCCGCCCCACAGGCCAAGAAGCCAGAGGCCCCCTCATCATGGGTGAGCGCCCCCAAGGACCCGAGGTAAACCGGGGCGTATCCTACCATCACCCCAAATCTCCGGGGCCAGCCCGAGGCCATCGCCCTCACAGGGCCCGCTTATCCCCCGGGATTTTCGTGCTTCCAGGCCGTCCCGTACGGTCAGGCCATGAACCGCCATTTCTCGAGGCGCCTCTCCTTCCTCGTCCTGCGCTTGTATTCCCTGTAGTGTGCCTCGCAGAGGTAAGCCCTCCTCCCGCCCTCAAGCCTCAGCCCGGCCCTCGCTACCTTATCGGCTGGGAGAGAACGTACGGCTGGCGCACTACAGCCCACGACGGTACACTTCTGCCCCTTCGAAATCTTCCCCAAGGCCCGCTCCCCTCCGCCCTACCGCAGGAGGGGCCGGAGCGTAAGGCGATTAAACCTTTACCACCAGCTCGTACAGCTCCTGCGCCCTCTCGAGCACCTCCTCTTTCTCGCCGAACCGGGTGGGGCCGAAGGCCTCCACGACGAAGGAGGCAGCCGCCGAGCCCACGCAGGCGCACCAAACAGGGTCCTTCCCGCGCACGTACTCCGCCAGGAAGGCCCCTATGTAGGCATCCCCGGCCCCCGTGGGCTCGGCGCTCGTCTCCACCCAATAGGAGGGAACGGCATAAATGTCGCCCCTCACGGATAGGACGGAGCCATCTTCCCCGAGCGTTATGATGACGATGCCCACCCCGAGCTCGTGGAGCTTTCTTAACCCGCTTCTGAGCCTCTTCGTCCCCATTATGTGCTCGTACTCGGCCAGAGACGCCTTCAGGATATCTATATGGGTTAGCACGGCTCTATCAAACCACCTGACGAGCGAGACCGTTCCATCTCTGAGGAAGGCGCGCACGAGGCCCTGGGGGTCGAGGCAGAGGTGCTCCGTGTGTTGCCTTAGCTCCGTTATGAGCGGGCCGGATACCTCGCCGGCTATCGGGGCCGCTAAGATGGCCCTCGCGGTTAGGTCGTTCGGGATGTCCTCCGGCGTTATCGGGGGGCCCCTCGCCTTCAGGACGAGCCGCCGCTCCCCGTCCGTGTACTCGAGCACGTAATTCGTCGTCCTCGCCCCCTCCACCACCTTCAGGCC
>CAYUYX010000069.1:0-2277 GCA_964449495.1 uncultured Candidatus Bathyarchaeia archaeon | reverse complement strand
AGATTATCCCAACGGACGCGCCCAGCTTCCTCGCGGCCAGCGATGCGTAAGTGGGCGGTCCACCGAGGGCGCCCTGCGTAGGCATCCCCTTCCTCGTTATCACGTCGAGTGCGAGGTGTCCTACAACGACCAAATCGAACGCCGGCATCGCCAGCACGCTCTCGTTTTTCGCTACCCTTCCGCATTTTTAATAATTCCGCTTCTATCGTCATCAAGCCTCAGCGTATTTCCTCATGAAGCCCTCCATCCTGTCGAGAGCCTCTTCAAGCACCTCAGGGGGCGGGAGGAAGACGGCCCTGAAGTGGCCGGAGCCGAACTCCTCGCAGAAGCCCGAGCCGTGTACGACGAGGACGCCCGTCTCGCGGAGGAGCTGGAGGACGAACTCCTTATCCGATTTCCACCTCGAGCCCACGCCCTCCACCTTTGGAAATATGTAGAAAGCCCCCTCCGGCCTGGCGGCGGAAAGCCCCTCTATCTCGTTCAAGCGCTTGTGCGCTATATCCCTGCGCTCCCTCAGCTTCTCCACCATCTCCCTCACGTGCTCCTGGGGCCCCCTGAGGGCCTCGACGGCCGCCGCCTGGACGGGCGTGTTCGCACAGAGCCTTATCCTGGCCATCTTGATGACCGCCTCCCTCAGGCCCGCTAAGGCGCCCTCCCCGTCCCTGAAGTACATGTAGCCGAGCCTCCAGCCCGTCATGAGGTACACTTTCGAGAAGCCGTTCAGGCCTATCACGGGCACGTCGTCGGCCAGGGAGGCCGTGCTCCTGAAGCGCCCCTCGAACACTATCCTATCGTATATCTCGTCCGAGGCGACGGGCAGGCCGTGCTCGCCTGCGAGGTCGAGTATCTCCTTCACGACGCCCGGCCCGTAGACGGCCCCGCACGGGTTGTTCGGATTTATGATGACTATGAGCTTCGTTCGCTCCGTGAGCTTGCTCCTCATGTCGTCGATGTCAGGCGCCCATCCCTCCTCCTCTATGGTGCGGTACGGAACGGGCTCTGCGCCGTAGAACCTGGCGTAGGATATGTAGGGCGGGTAGGTGGGCCCTGGGACGAGGACCTGGTCTCCCGCCTCGAGGAGGGCCCCGAAGAGGAAGTTTATGGCCTCGGAGACGCCCGTCGTGATGACGACGTCCTCGGGCGCTATATCCACGCCGTTGAAGCGCTTCTCCTTCTCGCAGATGGCCTCCCTCAGCTCCGGCAGCCCCTCTGACGGACCGTACCAATTGCGCCCCTCTCTAACGGCCCTGTAAAGCGCCTCCTTGATGTGCTCCGGCGTGTCGAAATCGAACTTCAGGGGGTCCCCTATGTTCAGGTATATCACCTTTCGCCCGGCCCTCTCGAGCTCACGGGCGTGGACGACCACGTCCCTGATGGCGTACTCGATGGCCGCAGCCCTTGAGGCGATGCCAGGCCCCACGACCGTTCCCTCGCGGCCCGTAGACGGGGGCAGGCATTTAACGCCTTCTCCTCAACTGAGCGTTTTTACGCCCGGGCGCGTCCAGCCCACGATGGGCTCCCTAACGCTCGTGGGTCTCGGCCTCCACGACGAAGAAGGCATCACCCTGAGGGGCCTGAGGGCCGCGAGGAAAGCCGATGTGGTCTTCGCAGAGCTCTACACGAGCTACATGCCCGGCCTATCGCTTGAAAAGCTCGAGAAGCTTGTTGGAAAACCCATCAAGCTCGTGGATAGGGCTGTTCTCGAGGAACAAGATGCGGGGCCCATAATCGAGGAGGCCCTCCGGGGCCGTGATGTCGTTCTGCTCGTCCCCGGGGACCCCTTGGTCGCCACCACGCACGTCGCCGTCCGCGTGCGGGCCGAGCGCCTCGGGATAAGGACCCGGGTAATCCACGGGCCAAGCATCATCTCCGCCGTGGTAGGCCTCACCGGCCTCCAGTCCTACCGTTTCGGCCGCTCCGTTACCATAACGTACCCGGAGGGAGGCGTTCTATCCGAGGCGCCCTACCTGGCCGTCGAGGAGAACAGGGCCCGAGGCCTCCACACCCTATGCCTATTAGATGCGAGAGCCGAGGAAAACCGCTTCATGACGATTCGAGAAGGCCTGAGCATCATGCTGGAGCTCGAGGAAAGGCTCGGGCGAGACGTGGTGGGCCCGGGCACCCTGGCCGTGGGGATTGCCCGCGCTGGCTCGGGGAAGCCGGAGGTAAGGGCCGACAGCGTTGAAGCCCTCATGGAACACGATTTCGGCCCCCCTCCCCACGCCCTCGTCTTCCCGGCCCGCCTGCACTTCATGGAGGCCGAGGCCCTGGTCGTCC
>CAYUYX010000068.1:0-6953 GCA_964449495.1 uncultured Candidatus Bathyarchaeia archaeon | reverse complement strand
AGGTCTGTCGGTCAGCCTGTGCTGATACCGGGCTCCATGGGCACGAGCTCCTGGGTCCTCGTGGGGGCGCCCAAGGCGATGGAGATAACGTTCGGGAGCACGGCGCACGGCGCCGGGCGCATGATGAGCCGTGCGGCGGCGAAGAGGCGCTTCAGGGGCCAGGACGTGATGAGGCGCCTCGAGAGCAAGGGCATATCCGTCCGCTGCGCATCGCTCCGCGTGCTGGCCGAGGAGAACGACCCGGCCTACAAGTCCGTCGACGAGGTGGCCCGCGTCTCGCACGCCGTGGGCATAGCCACGAAGGTCGCCCGCATGGTTCCGCTGGCCGTTGTGAAGGGCTGAAGCGAGCCGTAGGGAGACCGACGCCCTTCTTTTGCGACGCCAATCCCCTTGATACGTTTATCCAGCTCCACGGCCCGGGAGAGACGATGCTTATGCCGTATTCCCAGGGGACACCGCAGCCGGGGGATGGACAGCATGGCTGAAGCGGTAAAATAAGGCCTCCGCCCGTCCCCTCCCGCCTGGCCCGTTGTGGGGCCGCTCGCCGGTTGGCCTATCTTCGTGCAGGGGCCTCAATCGGCCGTTATACGCCCGCCAACCTCGGTTACCTTCTCCTCGGCCCGCTCCGTCCAGGCCCTGACGCGCACGAGCACGGGCCTCGATATGCTCCCCCGGCCGAGGAGCTTCGCATAACCGAGGGTCTCGAGGTCGAGGTAGGGCAGGCCCTCTCTCTCCTCCAGGCGCCCCTCCGCCTCGAGGCGCTCCAAGAGCTCTTCAAGCTGGCCCACGTTTATCGTCCTGACACGCAGGAACTTCGAGCGCGGGCTCTTGAAGCCGTGCTTGCCGAAGTAATCTGGCTCGTACTTCACCACGTAGGTCCAGAGGTGCTTGTGCCTGCCGGCCCGGCGGTAGTGGCGGCTGCCCCGTCCCCGATGCCTGTCGTGGGCGCCGTACCCGTGCGTGCGGGAGCCCCTCATGCGGCGGGTCTTGCGCAGCCTGTGCGGCATGGCCTGCTCACTCTATCTTTATCCTCTCGCCCCTGCGCTCCGGCCTGGCCTTCTTAAGCCTTACCTCGAGGATGCCGTTCCGGTAGCTCGCCTTAGCGGACTTCGGGTCGACCTCAGCGGGCAGCTCGAGGCGCTTGTAGTACTTCCTCTTCTCCGTATCCACGGATATCACGAGCTCCCTCTCGGTGGCGTTGAGCTCTATGTCCTCCTTCTCGACGCCCGGCAGCTCCGCCACGACCACGACCTCATCGTCCTCCTCCGCCACGTCCACGAGGGGCTCGCGCTCCTCCACGAACCTCGGGCCGAAGCGGGTGGGCCTCACGTTCCCGAACTCACGCACAACGGGCTTGCCGTCCGGGCCTATGGAGATTGAGAAGCCGTAGACGTACGGGCCATAGACCTTCACGCTCTCCTCCATCTCCCTCCAGCTGGGCAGCTCCTCCCAGAAGCGCCTGAACAGCTCCTCTTCCATGCGCTCGAACTCCTCGAAGATATCCTCGAAGAGGTCCGACCACCGGGGCCTCCTCCTACGCCTCCACCAGCTCATCCCCATCTACCTCCCCCGAGCAGGAAGAGGCCCCGCTTAAAAAGTATCGCATGGACGTGAAAGGGCGTGAGGCGCCCCTCTTGGAAGACCCGAATGCTTTATAGAAAGCGGGCCTTAAGCCGGTTTGGTGAGATGGCCTGAGGAGGATAGGGAAGCTCAGGCGTAAGAAGAGGCCGAGGAGGATAGGGAAGCTCGTGAGGCTGAGGCCCAGAGGTGGCGGAGGTGGTCGTGAGGATTAGGGTGAAGTTGAGGTCTTCTTCAGGCGAGCTCGTAACGAGCGCTCTGGCCAACACGGTGCTCCTCAGGCCTGGCGATGGCCTATGGCGTTTCCTCGACGACCCGCCCCACGTTAGGAGGACGAGCGAGAGGAAGGAGGCCTGGTGAGCGGGGGCCATCGGCCCACAAGCTTTATGCTCCCGGCCACGAGCGGGGGCCGGAGAGTGTAGGCGATGGAGAGACGAGTAGCCGTGGTGGGCGTCGGCTGCGCCGGCTTCGCCCCCCAGACGGCCGACCTATCTTACAAGGAGCTGATGTTCGAGGCGGCCACCAGGGCCTACGACGACGCCGGCGTAGACCCGAGGAAGGACGTGGATAGCTTCGTCTCCTGCGCAGAGGACTACTGGGAGGGCTTCTCAATCTTCGACGAGTTCGTCCCGGACCAGTTGGGCGCCGTCATGAGGCCCACTTGCACGGTGAGCGCAGATGGCCTCTACGGCCTCATAACGGCCGTCATGCAGATACAGGCCGGGCTGTTCGACGTCGTTGTCGTTGAGGCCCACGGCAAGGCGTCGGACCTCCCGAGGGGCGTTTACGAGGGGCTGCTGCGCTTCGCCATGGACCCCATATTCACCCGCCCCCTCTTCAAGGAGCCCTTCAAATGGCATCCCTACGCCCTTGCTGGCCTCGAGATGGCCAGGTACCTCTACGACACGGGCAATTACGAGGAGCACTGCGCAATGGTGGTGGCGAAGAACCGCTCGAACGCCCTGGCGAACCCCCTGGCCTCCTACGGGGCCGATGTAACGGCCGACGACGTGATGGCGTCGAGGCCCCTCTTCGAGCCCCTGAAGGAGCTGGACGTGGCCGGCCTGGCGGACGGGTGCGTCGTGATGGTCCTGGCCGCAGAGGATGTGGCCAGGCGCCTGACGGACACGCCGGTCTGGGTGCTCGGGATGGGCTGGGCCTCCGAGTCCATAGCGCCGGAGATGCGTGATTGGTGCAGGCCCATCTACGCCGAGCTGGCGGCCAGGATGGCCTACGACATGGCCGGCCTGAAGAGCCCCGCCAAGGAGCTCGATTTGGCCGAGGTGGACGACCGCTTCTCATACAAGGAGCTGCAGCACGTGGAGGCGCTCGGGATATGCGCTTACGGGGAGGCGGGGCGCCTGCTCGAGGAGGGCGTGTTCGATAGAGATGGCGAGCTGCCCGTGAACCCCTCTGGGGGCTCCCTCGGGGTCGGCCTCATCCTCGAGGCCAGCGGGCTCCACAAGGCGGCGGAGGTGGTATGGCAGCTGAGGGGCGAGGCAGGCAGGCGCCAGGTGCCGGACGCTGAGGTGGGGCTCGCCCAGGTGTGGCGTGGCCTCCCGACGGCCAGCGGGGCTGTCGTGATATTCGGCGTGGAGAAGGAGGTGGGAGCATGATGGACCCGGGACGTGTGAAGCGCAGGGTGGCCGTCGTGGGCGCTGGCATGACGCTCTTCAGGCGCCGCCTGAAGGAGACCGGCCGTGAGCTGTCCTTCTACGCCGCCAAGATGGCCTTAGAGCAGGCTGGCATAACGCTCAGGGATGTCGATGCCGTCGTCTGTGGCTCGGCGCCCGACGCATTCGATGGCGTGCACATGAAGGGAGAGTACCTGCTCGACGGGATGGGCGGCCACTGTCGCCCCTACATGCGTGTCTTCGTGGGCGGCGGGACTGGCGTCTTCACGCCCATAGCGGCCTGGTGGCACGTCGCCTCCGGCCACTTCGACATCGTGTTGGCCATCGCAGAGGAGAAGATGAGCTCCTGCCACCCCCACCCGCAGAAGGCCTTCACCACCATATTCGACCCCATGCTGACGAGGCCATTAGGCGCCAACCTCGTGTGGATATTCGCTTTAGAGATGATGCGCTACATGAGCGTGCATGGCGTTAAGAAGGAGCAGATAGCCACGATAGCCGTGAAGAACAAGCGCAACGCCCTCGACCATCCCTGCGCCCAGCTCCCCGCCAAGATAACGGTCCAGGACGTGCTGAACTCGGAGGTGATGGTCTGGCCCGTGCAGAGGCTCGACATAAGCCCGCCGAGCGATGGGGCTGCTGCCGTTGTTCTGGCCTCGGAGCACATGGCCAAGCAGCTCACGGACGACCCAGTGTGGATAGATGGCGTCGGCTGGTGCCTGGACAGCACCTACTGGACGAACAGGGACCTGTATTACCCGAAGTACGTGGAATACGCAGCCCGCATGGCCTACCGCATGGCTGGCATAAAGGACCCGCCTAAGGAGATAGATGTGGCCGAGCCGTACGACCCCTTCGACTACAAGGAGGCCCACCATGCAGAAGGCCTGATGTTGGCCCGCAAGGGCGAATACCTGAAAGATGTGAAGGACGAGAATGACATCTTCGCCAAGTACGGCCGTGATGGCGACCTGCCCGTCTGCCCGTCAGGTGGCCTCTTGGGCGTGGGCAACCCAATCGCTGCGGCCGGCATGATGAAGGTCTGCGAGATATTCTGGCAGCTCAGGGGCGAGGCTGGCAGGCGCCAGGTGAAGAACGACCCGAGGACGGGCGTCGCCCAGGCGTGGGGCGACCTCATGCAGATAGGGACCGTTATAGTCATGAGGAGGTGAGGGGCGTGTCGGAGCGCATAAAGGAGTATAGGGGCACCTACTACGGGCGCAAGGAGCTTGAGGAGGGCCTCGTCCCGGCCTTCCACGACAGGCCATACGCCCTCTACGCATGGGCCACCGGCGTGGCCATGGGGCGCTTCTTGGCCGAGTTGAAGAACGGGCGCATAATCGGGCGCAGGTGCCGGCGCTGCGGGCGAGTCCTCGTCCCGCCCAGGATGTTCTGCGAGTTCTGCTTCAGGCCGACGGACGAGTGGGCCTACGTGGCCGACACGGGCACGGTCCTGACTTACTCGGTGAGTTACCTCGGGCCAGCCGCCGAGAGGCTGAAGGAGCCCGTGGTCATAGCCGTCATCCAGCTCGATGGCGCATCGCCCGGCATCGGCATATTGCACAAGCTCGGCGAGGTGAAGCCCGAGGAGGTGCACGTGGGCATGCGTGTGAAGGCCGTCTGGAAGGCGCCGGAGGAGCGGGAGGGCGCCATAACGGACATCGCATACTTCAGGCCCCTCAAGGAGGGGGAGCGGGGGAGGTGATGGGCCGTGTCCCTTGAGCGCATTAGGCTCCCGGAGGAGGTGAGGCACTGGCACGGGGACATGATATGCGATTACACCTACACGCTCGGCGTGGCTGGCGAGAAGTTCTACTCCGGCCTGAAGGAGGGGCGCATAATAGGCTCTAAGTGCCCGGAGTGCGGGCGCATCTTCGTGCCCCCGAGCGCCTACTGCCCATTCTGCTTCACGGAGCTGACGGAGTGGGTGGAAGTGCCAGACGAGGGCTTCGTCTACGCCCTCACGGTCGCCCACGTGGACGCAGATGGGGAGCCCTTAGAGGAGCCGGAGCTCTACGCCTTCATCGTCTTGGAGAGGCCGGGGGAGGCCCAGGAGATATACGGGGGCATCCTCCACAAGCTCGGCGAGGTGGGGCCGGAGGAGGCCTACATAGGCATGCGTGTGAAGGCCGTGTGGGCCCCGCCAGAGGAGCGCAAGGGGACCCTGGCGGATATCCGCTACTTCAGGCCTATAGAATGAGCGCAGGGAGAAGAAAAACCTTTTATTATTTCATTTTCCTCATACCAAGGGATAGTACGCTATCCCCGAGATAGGGCTTCAGCTATCTCCCTTACCACGTCCCTCGCCCTCAGCACTTCTATGAGAAGCGGTCGCCCCTCTTTATCCATGTGGATCACGAGGTTCCCGCACTCCTCGGCGTAGGAGAGTTCTCCCTTATCTCTCAAAATTATGGACAGGACATCGGCACCGGGGTCGTAGCGTATCTCATACTCCATATTCGTCCCTCCTCACGGGATAGGGCGTTATAATCAATCATCAGGATGTCGAAAAATAAGGAGCGGCTTAGAGTTCAAATAACCAGATGCCAGTTCCACGTTCTTGCTTGGCTTCCCATCTTCTGAAAACGCCGAGAACGTCCATGCTCAATACGCCGTCTTCTATCGTTTCTTCGGCAACGAGGACAACATCACATTCTTCAAGATATATTGGCAGGTAACCGCCATCAGACGTCATGAATATCAAAGTAACATCATGTAACTTACGTGGTATTATTTCTCCCCCTATCACGGTAGAGGGCTCGCTCTCCTCCAGTTCCTCATAGACCTCTCGTGATATACCAATTCGCTCAGCATATAGAGTGGTTATGGTAGAACCGGTATCAACGAGCAATTTGATATATCTTGTCCCAGGTATTTCCTTACATGAGAATAGGACTCTAATAACGTAATAATGCGCCCCTATCTTTACGGCGACGATTTTCCTCAAAAAGAGGCACCTCATATCAGCATTTTGAGCCTCCTCCGAGGGACATATATGACCAGGACATCTACCTCAGGGTCCTCAACCTTTTTCCTTAGTCTCTTTCTTAAGGCATCACAATCTTCATCACAATCTATGACTTGTTTCCTGTATACCGCTATGTGGAGGCCAGCGTATTTTCTCCTAAGTTCCTCCCAGTGCTCGCCGATCCAGATAGCGTCCTCTAAGCTCCATTCCCTAAATCGAGGCTCAGGGACACCTTCAGGCAAGCTCTCCAATACCGACATCCACCCACCTGAGTGAGCAGGGCCATCTCGAACATATAAACTTTCCAAGTCCTATGCTCACGACAGATGTCTAAAGGGGCTTAGCCCAAAGCCGTGCTAAGGCTTTTCCAGCTCCAAAGCCCGACCGAGGCGGGAGATGGCATGAGGGGGGAGCCTCTCGCAGCCGTCGTCTCGGTCGGCATGACACGCTTCGGCAAGCACCCCGCTTACTCCGCCCGTGAGCTCTTCGCCCTGGCCTTCAAGGAGGCGCTTGAGCGCTGCCCCGAGCTCGACCCGAGGAAGGACATCCAGGCCCTCTTCGTGGGCAACATGGCCGGCGAGGGGTGGGAGCACCAAGGGCACTGGGGGCCTATCTGCGCCGATTGGGTGGGCCTGACGCCCGTTGCGGCCACCCGCTTCGAGAACGCATGCGCCTCCTCCGGCGCAGCCTTCAGGTGCGCAGTCATGGCCATAAAATCGGGCCTGATAGACATCGCCCTCGTGGGGGGCGTGGAGAAGATGACAAACCGGACC
>CAYUYX010000067.1:0-7042 GCA_964449495.1 uncultured Candidatus Bathyarchaeia archaeon | reverse complement strand
GCTCTCCCTCAGCCCGAGGAGCATGGGGTTCCTGATTATCACCTTCCTGTCCGTCACGAACACGATGTTGGGCGTGGTCAGGCTGCCGCCCGGCCACCAGCGGCTCTGCTTGGCCACCACGAGCACCTGCTCGCCCGGCTCGAGGAACGATTTTATCTTCTCTATCTCCTCCATCTCCTCCTCGGAGAACCTCCTCGCGCTCATGCTGACCACCGCGGGGCATCTTAAGCAGCCCCCGCATATTAAGCCTTGTGGGCCCATCGAGCACCATCAAGGGTTAAAAGGGCCCGTGGGCTTCGCCAGGGGCGGGGTGGCGGCGATGGGCTCCAGGCTCAAGGAGCTGCTGCCCAAGCCGAGGAGCAAGTTCCTGCGGGTGCGCTGCCCGAGCTGCGGGAACGAGCAGATAGTCTTCAGCCACGCCACCACCGTCGTGAAGTGCTTCGTGTGCGGCGCTCAGCTGACGGAGCCGAGGGGCGGGAAGGCGAGGATTCTCGGCATGGTTGTCAAGGAGCTCGAGTGAGGGACGCGCAGCCCTTATAGGCGAGAGCCCCATACGGCCCCAGACGAACCGCTTAAACGGGCCTGGGCCACGCTCACCCGGTCGCTTCCGAGGTGGCGGGGGTGCACGTGGTAAGGCGGAGGGAATGGCCCAAGGTGGGGGAGCTCGTCATCGCAACCGTGGAGACGATAACGAACTACGGGGCCTACGTTACCCTCGATGAGTACGGGGGGAAAGAGGGCCTCCTCCACATCTCCGAGATATCCTCGAGGTGGGTGCGCAACATAAGGGATTGGGTCCGCGAGGGCCAGAAGGTGGTCCTGAAGGTCATCCGCGTCAACCCGAGGAGGCGCCAGATAGACCTCTCCCTGAGGCGCGTGAGGGATTTCGAGAAGAAGCGCAAGTTCTTGGAGTGGAAGAGGAAGCGGAGGGCGCTCAGCCTCCTCTCGGCGGCCGCCATGAGGCTGGACAAGCCGGTCGAGGAGGTCGTAAAGGCCATCTGGGAGAGGCTCGAGGACGAGTTCGGGGAGGTCTACGCTGGCCTCGAGGCCGTGGCCGAGGAGGGCCCCAAGCTCCTCCTCGAGCTCGGCATACCCGAGGAGCTGGCGAAGGCCATAGCGAGCGTGGCGGCGGAGAGGATAAGGAAGAAGGAGGCAAAGGTGGTCGGCGTATTGAAGCTGACGTCCCTCGCCCCGGATGGGGTGGAGCGGATAAAGAAGGCCCTGCTCGAGGCGGAGGCCGCATGCCCAGAAGGCGCTAAGGTCGGCATCTACGCCATAGGGGCCCCCAAATACCGGGTGGAGGTATGGGCGGGTGATTACAAGGAAGCGGAGAAGGCCCTGGAGGCGGTTGCCGGAACAGCCCTCAAGGTCATAGAGGAGCTCGGGGGCGAGGGCTCTTTCGAGAGGGAGAAGGCTTGAAATGGCTGATGAGGAAGTGCGTGAACTGCGGGCGCTACACGCTCAGGCAGGATAGATGCCCGGTATGCGGCTCGGAGGTGAGGGTCCCTCACCCGCCCCGCTTCTCCCCCGAGGACAAGTACGTGCGCTACCGGTTGGCCATGAAGAAGCTCATCGAGGTCTCCGACGAGGGGCCGCCTCGCCGGGGCGCAGAGGGGTAGGCTAATCTTAAGTAGGGCCGATTACCTCCCGGTGAGGGGCCACGCCGCACATATCGAAGGTCGCAAGGTACGCCGTGGAGAACCCGAGCGCGATAAGGGAGATAATGAATATCGTGGCCGATTTCGAGAAGCACCCGGAGAAGTACCCGAGGAAGCTCATCTACTTGGCCGGCGGCTGGCCGCAGGACCCTCCCCCGCCCGTGCTGAGGGAAGCTGCCCTCGAGCTCGTGGGCGATGAGACGGCCTTCAACTCCTCGGCCCGCTACGGGCCGACGAGGGGCGAGCCGGATTTCATAGAGCGCATATGCGATTACGAGCGGGCCATCTGGGGACGCCGGGTCTCGCCCGACCGGGATGGCATAATCGTGGGCTCCGGGAGCACGGAGCTGACGGCCGCCTTCATGCTCGCCTGCCTCGACCCGGGGGACGAGCTCATCCTCACTGCGCCTGGATACCTCAACTACAAGCGCCAGGCGGAGATAGAGGGCATCCTGAGCGTGAAGGTCAAGCGCTGGCGCATCGTGAGGGACCACGAGTACGAGCCGGACCCCGGGGAGCTCGCAGAGCTCATGACGGAGCGCACGAGGCTCGTGATTGTCTGCTCGCCCGGGAACCCGGACAGCTGCGTGATGGACGACGAGACCCTCGATGGCGTCCTCGACGTGGCGGAGGAGAGGGGCGCCTGGGTGATGCTCGACCTCGCGTACCGGGCCTTCTGCTTCGGCGATGAGCCGGGCTACCTATCGAGGCGCAGGAGGGATAACGAGATAATCATGTGTACTTTCTCCAAGGAGCTTAGGGTGCCCGGCTGGCGCCTCGCCTACGCAATAGCCGAGCCGGAACTCGTCGAGGCGGTGAATGCCCTCGAGCAGGCGAGGACGTTATGCCCGAGCACCCTCGCGCAAAGGATAATCCGGCGTGTCCTGGAGGACGAGAAGCGCCTCAAGGCCCTCAGGGCCTACTACGACGAGGGGAGGCGAAAGTACGCCCGCATAGCCAGGGTAGCTCTCGATGCCCTTGTGGACGCCATGCCGAGGGCCGTCCCCCTCGAGCCGAAGGGCGGCTTCTACGTCTTCTTCGATGCCTCGGAGTACGATGGGAGCTCGAGGCGCTTCTGCAGGCGCCTCCTCGATGAGGTGCAGGTGGCCCTTACGCCTGGCCTGGACTTCGGCATGGAGGGTTGGATAAGGCTCTCCTACGCCCCGACCGTCGAGAAGCCGGAGCTGATAACGGAGGCCATGGAGAGGATAAAGGGCCTTCTGGGAGGCTGAGCGGGGAAGCCCCGGAGGAGCACGGATTTCCTTTTTGCCCCTATCCCCAGAAGAAGACCCTTATCAAGGATGCCGCTATGCCGCCGGCCGTCCCGCCCGCTCCTACGAGCTTCCTGAAGAGGTCCCCGAGCCTGTAGCCCACGTTCACCCGCCTGCTGACGCCGAAGAGGGTCCGCCCACCCAACTCGCGGACGTGGATGCTCACGCTCTTCGTCCCCGCCGAATCGGCCGTTATGGTGAACCACACGACGCGGAGGTTATCGAGCACCCTGGAGAGGAGGCCGACCACGTCCCCCGTGTCGGGCGCCCCTGGGTCGTGGAGGGGGAGCTTGTCCTCCTCCGGGAGCTCGAAGTCCCTCCCCGGGAGCTCCACGAGAACGCTCCCCTCATCCGGCGAGAAGCCCGGGGCCTTGAAGGCCACCTCGACGGCCCTCGGCTCGGGCGTGTTGTTGAAGAGGAAGACCATCACGTGGCACTCATCGCCCGTCCTGAGGCTTCCAATCACCTCCGCATCAACGTACGTGTCCCTGGCCCTCAGCTCCGGCAGGTTATCGTATATCGTGATGTACAGCCTGTCGAGGAGCTTGAAGAAGGTGGGGACGAACTTCCTCCCCCTCTCCACGAGGCCCATCAGGTAGTCCAGGCCGAACACGGGGCTCCTCTCCACCTCCTCCACCTGCTCGGGACCGGCCAGCACCTCGGATAGCTCGGCCCTGACCACCTCCCGCCCTATGACGCCCTGGGCCTCCTGGTACAGGAGGAAGAAGGCCTTGCCCATCACGTCCCCCACGTTTAGGCCCGGCCTCGTGCGCTCCGAGAGGAAGGCCTTGTACTCGTCCAGCTTCAGCCTGTTTATCGGGTCGAGCACCGTCTCGAGGAAGCCGTAAATGGGCTCTTCGAGCACGGCCGGGTTCACCTCCGGCCTGTAGGAGCGTATGACGTCCTCCGGGCTGTACAGGACCTCCCGCCTCCCCATCGTGGCCAACCCGAATATGACGTACAGGCCTATCACGGCCACGTGGGCCGCTACCACTATGATGGCTACCCCGACGATGAACATGGCGAGGGATGCGAGGGCCATGATGAATAGCCAGCCGGCATAGCTCTTATCGGCCTTTATGAGTTCCCTCAGCGTCGATATGCCCGTCATGGCGTCAATCGGCAGGCCTCTCCGCCGCTTCTCGGCCAAGAGCCTCGTGAAGTAATTGTCCATGAGGTGGGCGTTCAGGAGGAGCATGAGGGCGTTGAACACGAGCCACGTCCAGAGGGCGAGGAAGGGGGCGAAGCACGTGGGCTCCCTTATGTCTACCCCGAGGAATGCGAGGGCGAGCAACGCTACGGCCGTGGGGAGCGTCAGCCATGTGAGAGACCTAAAGCCCACGTGCTCGCTGTACCATGATGTCCAGTTGAGCGCCCCTCTTGTTTGCTCCACCGACATCACCACGCCTACCTGGAGAAGAGCCCCGCACCTATAAGCATTTAAGGCGGCGAGGGCGCCGGGGCGGTCCGAGCGCTTATATACCCCATTCAGCCCCAGGGCGGCGAGGTGGCCGAGATGGTGATGATGGACCCAGTCGCAAACGGCCTCACGGCCATAAAGAATGCGGAGATGGTGAGGAAGAAGGAGGTCGTCATATACCCGGCCTCCAAGCTGCTCGGGGAGGTCCTGAAGGTCATGCAGAAGCACGGCTACATAGGCGAGCTGGAGTTCATAGACGATGGGCGGGCCGGGAAGTTCAGGGTCCAGCTCCTCGGCCGCATAAACAAGTGCGGGGCCATAAAGCCTCGCTTCCCCGTCCGCAAGGACGGGTTCGAGGAGTGGGAGAAGCGCTTCCTCCCCGCCAGGGACATAGGGCTCCTCATCGTATCGACGCCAGAGGGCGTCATGTCCCATCACGAGGCGAAGAAGAGGGGCATCGGCGGCCGCCTCATAGCCTTCGTCTACTGAGCCGGTCGAGCGGGGGTGCTCGGGCGTGGTGTACCGGGAGTCCAGGACGGTCGAAATCCCCGATGGCGTTGAGGTAGAGGTGAGGGGAAAGACTGTACGGGTGAAGGGCCCCCTCGGCGAGCTCGTGCGGGATTTCTCCCACGCCCCCGTGGACATAAGGCTCGATGGCCGGGAGGTGGTCGTGGAGGCCTACTGGCCCAAGAAGCGCGAGAGAGCGATGATTGGGACGGTGGCGGCCCATATAAAGAACATGATAACGGGCGTTACGAAGGGCTTCACCTACAAGCTCAAGATAGTCTTCACGCACTTCCCCGTCCAGGTTACGGTCGAGGGGGATAAAGTTGTCATAAGGAACTTCCTCGGCGAGAGGGCGCCGAGGGTGGCCAAGATAATGCCGGGCGTGAAGGTGGAGGTAACGAAGGAGGACGTGATAGTGAAGGGCATAGATATAGAGGCGGTCGGCCAGACGGCGGCCAACATAGAGCAGGCCACGAGGATAAAGGAGAAGGACCTGAGGGTCTTCCTCGACGGGATTTACATATACGAGAAACAAGTGGGCATGTGAGCCCGTATCGCCCCGCCAGGGGCGCCCTTATCCCCTCAGCCACCTCAGCGTCTCGAGCGCCTTGTCGAGCTCGACGGTGAATATGCCAACGCAGGCATCGCAGACGCCGCCGACCCAGATGAGCGTGTCCTTGTACCTGACGAGGCCATCCCCGAAGAGCGTCATACAGCGGTCCCCGTACTCCTCGTACATGCCCTTTGGCGAGAGGACGTAGTCGCTCACGGCCAAGAGTTCTCCCTCGGCGCTCACCACGGCCAAGCCGTTCCTGTAGGCCAGGTCGGTTCTGGAGACGCCATGCCACCCCACCAGGTACTCGTCGCCCGACAGCTCGACGGCGTTGGTGGACCAGCCCATGTGGCTCTCCCAGTCCTCCGGCGCCATGACGGGCTCGAGGGCCTCCTCGGGCATGACGAGCTCTTCTAAATCGGCCCTCGCACGCCAGCAGAGCTTCCGCCCCCTTATGACGGGCCTCGTTACGAGCGTGGCCCCCCGCCCATCTAAGCGCAGGAATGCGCTATCCCTGTTCGAGGGCGCCCAAATGGCATCGCCTCTCCGCACGGAGAAGTAGCCTCGCCTCAGGACATCGAAGCGCTCGTTTAGCTCCGCCAGGGCGAGGGCGTCCGTACGCACCATCTTGTCCTCGAGCCAGTAGTAGCCCCTGGCGCAGTAGAGGACGAGCCATTTGTCCTGCGCCCTGGAGACCCTCGGGTCCTCGCAGCCGAGCTGCTCCCATACCTCCTTAGGCCATAGAACTATCCGTGTCGGGAGGGGGGTGCGCCCTGCCCGGCCCTCGAGCACGTCCTCCACGCCCACCTCCGCCAGGCCGACGCTCGACACGTAGCCGTAGAACTCGAAGACGAGCCTCACGAAGATGAGGAGCTTATCGCCGTCTAAGGCCGCCCCGGGGTTGAAGGCCTCTATCGGGTAGCGCCTGTGGTAGTTCACCACGTAGAAATCGCTTGGCCCGAGGTAGAGCTTGCGCTCGAACACGTCGTTTACCTCCGGCCTCCTGAGGCCCCTCAGCTCCCTCAGGCCCCTCTCTGCCTTGCGCCAGAGGGCCTCCTCTACCTCCTTCCATCCAGGCGGGCCGCTCCCGCTCAACACGGAGCACCTCCCGGAGGCGATTGCATCCTCTAATAAGGCTTGGGAGAGCCCCGTGCACGTTATAAGCTCCGGGGCGCAGGAGGAGCCGGCGAGTGCGATGGCTGTCGAGCTCAAGGACGAGCATGGGGTGTTCCTCGTCCGCCTCGCCCGTAAGGCCATAGAGGAGTACCTGCGCACCCGAACGGTCGTGGAGCCGCCGGAAGACACGCCAGAAGCCCTCTGGGAGCCCATGGGCGTCTTCGTTACGCTCAACAAGGTGGCCGGCGGCGTGAGGGCGCTCAGGGGCTGCATAGGCTTCCCGTACCCCGAGAAACCGCTCGTGAGGGCCACGATTGAGGCGGCCATAGCGTCCGCGACGGAGGACCCCCGCTTCCCGCCCGTCCGCCTCGAGGAGATGGGCGATATCGTCGTGGAGGTAAGCGTGCTCACGAGGCCGGAGCTCGTGCGCGTGGCCGACCCGAGGGATTACCCGAGGGCCATAAGGGTGGGCCGGGACGGCCTGATGGTCGAGAGGGGGTGGATGAGGGGCCTACTG
>CAYUYX010000066.1:0-7045 GCA_964449495.1 uncultured Candidatus Bathyarchaeia archaeon | reverse complement strand
GAGGAGCCCGTGGGGGCCTGCCGTGCCCATCCGGGTGCTGCCTGAGGCCGCCTACAGGAGGCTCAGGGAGCTGGCCGAGGCGGAGGAGATGGGCGTCGAGGAGCTGGTGCTCAACATGGCCCTGAGGGACGCCAGCCCATCCGAGGCCGCCGAGGCCTTCTGGGAGGCCGCTGAGACCCTGCTGGCCCAGGCCGAGGAGGAGCTCGGGAGGGGCGACCTAAGGCAGGCCAGCGAGAAGATATGGGGAGCTGCGGCTCTGGCCGTGAAGGCGCTGGCTTTGGAGCGTGATGGGCGCAGGCTCAAGAGGCACCGGGAGCTCTGGCAGTACGTGGCCGATTTATCGAGGCGGCTGGGCGATGGCCAGCTAAGGAGGCTCTGGCAGGTGGCCAACTCCATGCACGTGAACTTCTATGAGGGCTGGGCCACCGCCGAGTACGTAGAGGACGCTCTCGGCGACGTGAGGGCGTTTGTGAAGAGATTGGGGCAGCTCAGGCCACGTAAGCCGTAGCTCGGCCAACATCGCCTACGAGCTATGGGGGCTATCCCCTTAACGAGGTCATGGCATTTAGTGGCAAATGATGCCTCGTGGTGCCCAGAGCGGCCTCTGCGTGGCCGCTGAGCGAGTAGGCTGAAGCTTATCTAGGCCCGCCTTCACCAAGGCCCCTGATGATGCGCCTCAGAATGGGGGGCCTTGACCGTGCCGGTGCTCGTGGTACCTGAGAAGGCCTACAAGCGACTTAGGGAGTTGGCTGAGGCTAAGGGGATGGGCGTCGAGGAGCTCGTGCTCGACCTAGTCCTTGAGGACGCCGACCCGGCCGAGGTATCAGAGGCTTACTGGGAGGCCGCCGAAACCCTCCTGAGAAGGGCCGAGGAGGAGCTGGGCCGGGGAGATCTGAGGCAGGCGAGTGAAAAGATATGGGGGGCCGCTGCCCTGGCCGTGAAGGCGTTGGCCTACGAACGTGAGGGGCGCAGGTTAGCCAGCCACGGCGAGATGTGGGAGTACGTGGCCCAGATCGCTAGGGAGGCAGGCGATGGCCAGCTAAGGAGGCTCTGGAGATCGGCTACCTCTATGCACATCAACTTCTACGAGGGGTGGGCGACGGTCGAGCACGTGGGAGACGCACTTGATGATGTGAGGGCGCTCATGAACAGGTTAAAGCAGCTCAGGGGTGAGGGAGCCTCAGGGTAACACGGTATCTTAGATCACCGCTGGGTCTGTGGGGTGTTTAGCAAGTTAGAGAGCTATGGAGGTCTGGTCGGGCTCGCTCATGATGTGAGGGCTTTCTCGGCCTGAGGCCGCCCACAATGAGCCCTGAGTGGCTGAAGATGGATAAAAATTGAGATCGAGCCCGTGGCGAGCACGATCTCCTTACTCTTCCTTCTCCTCCCTATACCGCTTCACGTAATCGGCTGCTCTTGCAGCAGCATAAGTCATTGCGGGCACAGGCGATATAACAGGCGATATAACAGGCGATAGGACGGCGAGCAGGCCACCTACTGCCATGTCAGCTGCCAGCTCTTTGGCAGAGACATCGGCCTTTTTCTTCTTGCCCATGACCGCCCTCCTCCGCATAGTGTTTATGTATATGTTTAAGCACAATAAGAAGAGGTGGGAGCGTGGTCAGGACCATAACCGTGAGGGATGCCGTATATGAGCGCCTCCTGGCCCTCAAGAGGCCAGGCGAGAGCTTCAGCGACCTACTTGAGCGCCTCATATCATCCGCCAGCCCGAGGGAGATATTGGTTAAGCTAAGGGGATGCGTGGAGTTCAAGGATAAGGAGGCCCTTTTGGCCGAGATAGCCGAGGCCCGTGAGGGACGTAGGCCTTGATAGTGCTCGACACAAACGTGTTGATAGAGATAATGGACAGGCGCTCGGAGAAGGGCGAGGAGGCCGTGAAGCTCATCTTAGAAAGCGGGGAGCCCTTCTGCACGACGGCGATAAACCTGCACGAGATACTTTACGGCCTTTACAAATACGCTAAGCCTGTCGAGGACGTGCTGCTGCTTCCCGTGCTGAGCTTCACCAAAGAGGATGCGAAGTTGGCTGCGGAGCTCGAGCTGGAGATGGAGCGCAGGGGCATGCCGGTGAGAAGGCTCGATGCCATGATAGCCGCTATCACGATTAACAACGGGGCCAAGCTCTTCACCTACGACTTAAGGCACTTCAAGCCGATGGAAGAGCTGGGATTAAAGTTGTTCCCGTGGTGGAACATCCGCTAAGATGGCATCCCCGCCTCGGGTGCCCAGAGCGGCCTCTGCGTGGCGGTGAAAAGCCATGTAGAGATGACTTACGATGTGGGGAAAGGTTATATGTTGTCCCACCCTTTAAATCTCCTTGTGGGAAGATGAGCGTGGTGGTAGTTGACGACAAGCATAGAATCCTGCTGACCCGTGAGATTAGGGAGAAGGCCGGCATATCGAGGGGCGATAGGCTCTTGGCCATACCGTTCAGCGGCGGCGTCATCCTCGTGGCCCTTAAGGACAAGCGGTTCGCTGGCTACCTCAAGGACTTCATTTACGATGAAGAGGCCCACGAGGCCACCAAATACCTGCTCGGCGGAGGCCGTAGGAAATGCCGGTCTTAGATACCGTAGTGCTCTTCGCAGCCCTCAGCGAGGCCGACCCGAGGCACGAGAGGGCCCTCTATTACATGGGCAAGCTGGGGGAGGAGGCCTACTACATAAGCGCCATGGCCCTCGTGGAACTCGATGTGGTGCTGAAGAGCCGGGGATTCTCGCACGAGCAACGCATGGACATCTTCGCCCTTTTAGCGGCGGATTACCCGAATGCCAGGATAAGTCCGCTATCCCCCACTACTTTCTACCTGGCGGCTAAAATCGAGAGGGAGCATGGCCTTGATTATTTTGATGCCTGCGTAGCCGCAGAGGCCCTCTCACTCGACGGTATCGTTGTATCTACCGACCACGCCTTTGACAAGGTGGCTGGTCTCAGGAGGATGTGGTGAGCATCAGCCGAGATGGCGTCCTCGCCTCGGGGGCGCCAGGAACGGACTCTGCACGGCGGTAGAACGATTTAGCGAGGACTCACGGGGCTGTCTTGTGCTGGTGCTCGGGAAGCACGCCCCCCGCGAGGGTTTCTTCCTTGTGCATGGCGTTGGGCGGTCGAAGAAGGTGGGGAGCGCATCATATCACGAGCTTCTCAGGCTCGACCCTCCTCTCCCTTATGCTCAGGTCGCTTACCCTGAACATCTCGCCACCGAAGAGCTCCGCTTCCTCCTGACCCGAGTAGAGGGCAGCTGCTATCCTGCCTATCGCATCCGCCTTCATTATCCCGCTCCCGCTCGCCCCGCCCACGACCATCACGCCGGCTTCCTCGAATACCACGGGCTGGTGGTCGATGGGGTTCTCGGCGTAGTAGCCTGCCCAGGCGGCATCGGGCCTGCATCCCTCGAGCTGCGGGAAGTACTTCACGGCCACCTGGTACAGCCCGTACTCGTAGAACTCTGGCTCTGGCGCTGGCTCTAACTCCGGGTCTTCCTCGAAAGGCCTGCCGAGCTCATCAGCAAAGCTCAGCCATATGGCTTCTTCTTCCGGTGCTGGCCTGAGGTAGACCCTGGGCCTCGGCAGGATGGTGAAGGGCATGCAGCCTTCCTTGTTGAGGCCTTTTGTCCACAAGAGCCTCTCGAGCTCCGGCTTCCCGGAGACCCTGATGGAGAAGAGCTGTCTTTTCTTGGGCCTGAAGAAGCACTCGAGGCCTATTGGGCCGAGGAGCTTGTGGGACCATGCCCCCGCCGCTATCACCACCTTCCTGGCCCTTATCTCCCCGGAGGACGTTTCGACACCTTTCACGACAGCGTCCTGCCAGATGAATGGCTCACCTGGAACGCCGAGAGGGCTCTTAGGCTCTACGAGGAGGCGTTTTACCTCCGCGTTATACGCTATCTTTCCCCCGAGCTCGAAGAAGGCCATCTCGTAGAAGCGGACGAGGGCATCCACGTCTATCGAGCCGGCCCTGGGGACGAAGACGCCGTAATCGACGTTTGGAAGCTCCATCAGCTCGGCTTCATCGTCCCCCGAGAGGTCCGTCCTCAGGCCCATCGTCTTCTCGAGCTCTGGGGCCTCGAGCACTCGGTACTCAAGCCCCCTGGCCGAAATGGCATCGAGGACGGGCTTGATTTTCCCGTAGCCCTTGGCGTCGAAGAGCCAGAGGTAGCCTACCCACCTGATGTTCAGCTCGATGCCCCTTTCCTCCTGAAGGTGCTTGTAGAACTCGACGCTCGTGTGGGCGAGGGCGAGGTTGGTCTTGGAGTAGAAGAAGACCCTGAACATCCCGGCGCTCTTCGCCGTGCTCCCCTGCCCGGGCCCGCTCAGCCGCTCGATGACGAGGACGCGGTGGCCTGGGTTCTGCCTTTTGATGTGGTAAGCGGTCGCCAGGCCGAGCACGCCAGCCCCCACTACCACGGCATCGTACTCCGCCAATCCCGTCCCCAGTGGTCCCCGGGCCGAGGAGACCTTAACGTTTTACCAGCTCTACTCCAGGGCATCCATTATCCTCTTGAGGTAGCGGAACAGCAGCACCCTCGATAGCTCGTTCAAGTGCTTCTCAAGCCCGCTCGAGATGGCCTGGGCTTGCTCCCGCTCGAACTCATATTCCTTCTCGAGCGCCCTGGAGAGCTTCCTCGTGGTCATCTCGCCTGTCAGAACGGACTTGAGGGCGGACTCGAAGAACCGGCTGGCGGCTAAGAGGTACTGGCTCGGGAGACCAGCTTCCCTTCTCCACTCGTCTAAATCATCATAATCTCCCATGAAGAAGCGCGTCCACCCCTCCACGAGGGATGATAGGAGCTCGGGCCTGAGCTCCCTGAGGAGGTCTGCGTCTCTCTCGGCGCTCGGCATCTCCTCGATTATCTTCTCCACTATTGCCTTTGCGTTCGCCTCGGAGAACCCCATGTGCTTCAGGTCTCTCACTATGTCCGCCGGGTCTTTGCTCGTCAGGCCCTTTATTATTGCGAGGGTGAAGGCCAGGACCTCCTTTATCTCCTCTAACTTGGCTGGCCCTACCTCATCAATCATCTTCTTCACGGCCTCATCTACATCGGCTGGGACGGTCCTCATGATGAGCTCTATCATCCTCAGCTGTTTCTCAAGGGGCATCTTCATGAGGAACTTAGCTCCTCCCACCACGTCCCTGTACGGTATCTCGCCCATCGTGTCCACCCCGAGCATAGGGCCTAATAAGCATTTGCGGCGGGAGGAGAAAAAGAGATGTCTCCACCGGATGGGTATTTTTCAAGCCCCTATGGCCATGAGGAACTCCCGCATGAAGGCCGGTAGGTCGGGCCATGCCCTGCTCGTGATGAGGTTCCCATCGACCACTACCTCGGCATCCTCGTAGGTAGCCCCTGCGTTCTCTATATCCGGCTTTAGGACGCCGTAAGCGGTCATCTTGCGCCCTTTGAGGTGCTCTGGCACGAGGGCGAGGAGCACGAGGGGGCCATGGCAGATGGCGGCCACGGGCTTGTTAGCCTCGAAGAAGTGCTTCACTATCGGGGCGAGCTCCGGATAGGTACGTATGTACTCCGGCGCCCTGCCGCCGGGTATTATGAGGCCGTCGTACTCCTCGGGCCTGACGTCCTTGAAGGCCATGTCCACCCACTGCTCCCCGAAGCGGTAGCCCGGCTTCTCCGTGTAGGTCTCCCACCCCGGCTCGAAATCGTGGACAACGGTGAAGATGGTCTTCTTCGTCGGGGCAGCCACGTGGACCTCCACGCCGGCTTCCTTGAGGCGCCAGTACGGGTAGAATATCTCCTGGGCCTCCACGCCATCGCCCACGATTATGAGCACCCTGGCCATTTCGCCTCCCCCCTCCCAACTCATCTAAGGCGTCCTATAAGATTTCACCAAATGCTCAAGAGGAACCGTGGTTCGCTCGGCCGGGAGAAGCCACGCTCAAGTTCAGGACCAAGCTCGTGGAAAGCAGGGACGCCGGCGTGAAGCTCGGTGGTCGCCCGGCGAGAACCCGATAGTCCCCATCGGCATCCCATTTTCCATCACGGCTACAAGATGGCGAAGGATGATAAGGAGGGCGCCCCCATACAGGACGGTTTTTATAAGCCTTCCGGGAAAATCGGCTGCTCTCCTCCGGCTTGACCTCCGAGGGTACGTTAAGTGAGGTTGCATGTCGGGAAGACTTATTTATACCTCGCGGGAGCGCAGATGTCTCGGAGGCGAGGGATATGGAAGGCGGGCGTGCGCACGAAGAGAAAGTAGAACAAGCGGTGGCCATACTGAGGACCATAAGCGAGGACTTCACCACGCCCAGGAACATAAGGAGAGCCGCCAAGCAGTCCATAGACGCCCTCCTGGACGAATCGCTCAGCCCGGGCGTGAGGGCTGCGAACGCCATAAGCATATTGGACGAGATAAGCCAGGACCCCAACATGCCCCTGCCGACCCGCACGAAGATATGGCAGGTCATCTCCATCCTCGAGGGCATAAAGGACTAAGGGCGTGGGGTTTTGAGCGCCGGAGAAGAGAAGCGCAGGGAAGGACGGGCTCAGGGGTCCGTCAGGAGAGCTGATGCCCTAAAGCGGATGGCGGATATGCTGAAGCAGGGGGCCACCATGCTCGACCTCCAGTGCCCGGCGTGCTCGTCCCCCCTGTTCAGGCTGAGGAGCGGGGAGATATGGTGCGTCAACTGCCAGAAGCGCGTCATCGTGGTCAAGGAAGGAGAGCACATCCTGACGGCCGCCAGCGACATCCTCCTCAGCTCGCTCGAGGAGACGCTGTTGGAGAAGCTACGCGAGCTCGGCCAGACGATGAGGGCGGAGAAGGACCCCACGAGGCTCGGCCAGCTCAGCTCCTTGCTCTCCACCCTCCTCGACAATTTAGAGAGGATAAGGCGCATCTCCCGGAGGAGATAACGGGCCGAAGGCCCCCGGAGAAGCCGGGGACCTCATCGCCTACCAAAGCACAAGGGTTTTATAGATGAAAAGAACGCTCCACTTAGGAGGGGCCGTGGTCTAGCATGGACTAGGATGCCAGCCTGGGGCGCTGGTGGTCCCGGGTTCAAATCCCGGCGGC
>CAYUYX010000065.1:0-7088 GCA_964449495.1 uncultured Candidatus Bathyarchaeia archaeon | reverse complement strand
CCGCTATCTGTCCCGAGGGAGACCTTCACGCCGGAGGCGAGCATCTCGGGCACCCTCGCCACGCCGCTCCCGAGTTTTGCGTTGCTCTTCGGGCAGTGGGCCACGGGTGAGCCCGCCTCGGCGATGAGCGTTATGTCCTCGTCCGTCAGGTGGACCGCGTGGGCCAGGAGGACATCTGCCCCGAGGAGGCCGAGCTCGTGGAGGTACTGCGTGGGCGTCTTCCCGAGGCCCCCGCGGGCCCTCAGGCCTAACTCCCTGGCCACGAGGCCGAGCTTGAGTTCTTCTTAGAGGGCACGGGCGAGCTCGGCCTTCGTCTCCGCCAGGTGGAGGCATATCGGGAGGCCTTCCTCACGGGCTCTTTCGGTCAGGAACTCCACGGTCTCGCGGGAGTTAGCATAGGGGGAGTGAGGCGATATGCCGGCTCTGACTCGCTCGGGCGCTTCCCTCGCCATCCTCGCCACGGCCCTCAGCCCCTTCTCCCCCGCCTCCTCAGGGCTCGTCCCCAACTCGAAGACCTCGAGGTAGGCCGTCCCTCTCAGGCCCGCCTCGGCCATGGCCCTCAGCCCTACATCCCTCGTACAGGCATCGGCCAGGCAGGTGGTCCCCGAGCGCACGGCCTCGAGGCAGCCGAGGAGGGCGGAGTAGTAGAAATCCCGCTCATCGAGGAGCTCCTCGGGCCCCAGCACGCCGGAGGCGAGCCAGGGGAAGAGCGTCAGGTCGTCCTCTATGCCCCTGAGGACCGTCAGCATGAGGTGGGTGTGCGCGTTAACGAGGCCGGGCATGATGATGGCCCGCCCGAAGTCCCGGAAATCGCATCCCCTGCCGGCGAGGCGCCTGACCTCCTCGTAGGGTCCCACGGCCGTTATGGTAGAGCCCTCGACGAGGACAGCCCCATCCCTTACCGGCGGCCTCGATATGGGGACGACCCACTCCGCCCTGAGCAGCACCCCGCACCCTCCCTCAGCGATGGGCGAGGGCGGTCTCGGCGTGGAAGAGGCCCTTAAGGAGCGGCAGGAAGAGCCTCGGGCCGGCATCGAAGACGTTCAGGCGAGAGGCGTCCCTCAGCAAGCCGAGCGGGTCGGTCAGGAGGCGGTTCTTCGTGCTCTCCACCACCTGTATGCCCATCTCGAGGAAATCAAGGGCCATCCTCCTCCTCAGGGGATTCCTCATCGTCCTCAGGAGCCTCCTCAGCACTCTCCTCGAGAAGGCTATGTCGTGCTCTATGCACTTCACGAGGAGCTCCCAGTGGGCTGGCCCAAAGACATCCCTCAGGACCGCAAACCTCTCTTTCTCGAGGAGGGAGCGGCCCATGGGGACGAAGAGGAGCGGGAAGAGCCAGCAATCGAGGCCGTGCATGTCCTCAACGAGCTCTAAGGTGGCTATCGCATCGCTTTCTTCCTCTCCGGGGAGGCCTAATATCAGGGTGTAGCACGGGAGGAGGCCGTTCTCGTTCAGAACCTGCGTGGCCTCCATGACGAGCCAGGGCCAATCCTCCGGCTTCCACGGCCTCGGCTTCCCCGCCATGTAGCGTCTTATGAGCCTCGGGCTCCCAGTCTCCAGGCCTACCTGCGGGAACTCCGGCTCCCTGCGGTCGTAGCCGAAGATGTGGGCCCACTCGGAGAGGGCGTGCTCCCCCTGGACGACGCTGGCCACGGAGAGGTGGCAGAAACCGGCCCTCACGCCCAGGCCCCTGAGCACCCTCGCAAGAGCGAGCAGGGCTCTCTCGTTGACCTCTATCCCCCTTGCGCCGTAGAGGAGGCCGTCCTCCGTGATGAGGCCTATGTAGCTGAAGCCAGCCCTCACGTTCACCTCCGCCTCGGCCCTCACGATGTCGAGGGGGATGGACCTGAAATTGAACATGGTGGGGTTGCAGAACTGACAGCGCCTCGGACACCCCCTCGTTATCTGCACGAGGCCGTTCCTCGACGGCCCCCTTATGGCCGGTATGCGCTCCACGGGGACAGAACCGCCATCTACCACGGGCGGGAGCTCCTCGCCCGCAAGGGCCATCTTGCAGAGCGATGGGAAGATGAGCTCCCCCTCCCCGTGCACCACGCAATCCACATCGAGCTTATCCCTGACGAGCTCGATTTGCCATGTCCCAGGCCCGCCTATCACGAGCTTGAAGCCGTACTTCCTCTTCAGCTCCCTCACAATCTTAAGCGTATTGAAGAAGAGGAGCTTAGTACAGGGGTCCCCTCCGCCCATCAAGGATGAGAGGGTGTGCGGTACGGGGGCGAGGCCGAGGGGGTCGAGCACGTGGAGGGCCAGGACGGACGTATCGGGCCCCACGGCCTCCTTCAGCTTCTCGGGCGTGGTCAGGACCACCTTGTCCTCGTTGAGGCCAGCTGCGTAGAGGGCTGCCTCGAGCTTCCTGAGGGCGTAGGGCGCTACCTCCGCTTCCAGGCGCTCGTCCGTCTTTATCGGTGGGGCGAGCACGGCGGCCAACAGGTACTTGGGGATGAGCCTGTAGGGGACGCATAGCACGAAGCCGAGGGCATCGGCCCCGCTGTAATCCGTCATAGTGGCTCTATCGGCCGTTAGGACTATCTCGTACCCCTGGCCCTTCGCCATGGTGGCTTCTGCTTAGCCATCGCCCCCCATAAGCTTTACGTCGGCTTAGATGGCGAGGCGTCGAGCACGGCTAAGCCTTATCATGGGCTGGGGAACCCCAGGACGGAGGAGGGGGAGATTGGCGGAGCTCAGGACATATAGGGATTGGCCTCTAACGCCCATATCGAGGCCGGCGGTCGGAGCCCTCGGCAAGACCGGCACCTGGCGCACCTTCAGGCCAATCATAGATGAGGAGAAATGCGTTAAATGCCATATGTGCTGGCTCTACTGCCCGGACGCTGCCATAGAGTTGGACGAGGACGGCTTCCCCCACGTGAACTACGATTACTGCAAGGGCTGCGGCATCTGCGCCAACGAGTGCCCGAGGAAGGCCATAGAGATGGTGCGTGAGGAGGTGGCCTAAATGGCCGTCTTGGCCGGGAAGGGATGGAAGAGCATAGTCGTTACGGGCAACCACGCAGCTGCGTGGGGCGCAAGGGTGGCGAGGGTCCAGGTGGTGGCCGCCTACCCGATTACGCCCCAGACGACCGTGGTGGAGAAGATAGCGGAGTTCGTGGAGAAGGGCGAGCTCGATGCCATATACATACGGGTGGAGTCCGAGCACTCCGCAATGACGGCCTGCATAGGGGCCTCCGCCGTGGGAGCCCGCACCTTCACGGCCACCGCCGCCCACGGCCTGGCGCTCATGCACGAGTGCCTCTGGTGGGCCTCGGCCTCACGCCTCCCCATCGTGATGGCCGTGGTGAACAGGGCCATGGGGCCCGGATGGAACATCTGGACGGACTACGGCGACACGATGGCGCAGAGGGACCTCGGCTGGATACAGATATACTGCGCCGACAACCAGGAGGTGTTCGATAGCGTTCTCCAGGCCTACAGGCTCTGCGAGGACCACAGGGTCCTCCTGCCCTGCATGGTCGACCTCGAGGCCTTCATCCTCAGCCACACCTACATGCCCGTGAGGGTCCCGCCCCAGGACGAGGTGGACGATTGGCTCCCGCCCTACGAGCCGGCCTGGGCGCTCGACCCGGAGGAGCCCATTACGCACGGGAACCTCGTCTTCCCGGCCCACTACATGGAGTTCCGCTACCTCATGCAGGAGGCCATGGAGAGGGCGAAGGACCTCATCCCGCAGGTCGGGCGGGAGTACGAGAAGCGCTTCGGCCTAACGGGCCTCGACTTCATGGAGACATACCGGTGCGAGGACGCCGAGATGATAATCCTCACGATGGGGACCATGGGCGTGGAGGCCCGCATGAGCGTGGACAGGCTGAGGGAGAGGGGCATCAAGGCTGGCGTTGCGAGGCTCCGTGTTTTCAGGCCCTTCCCCGTCGAGCACATCAGGCGCCTGGCCGAGGGGGCCGAGATGCTCACCATAATAGACAGGCACATCTCCTACGGGGCCGAGGGGGCCCTCGCCATGGAGACGAAGTGGGCCCTCTGCGCCCTCGACGAGCGCCCGCCTATCACGAGCTTCATAGCCGGCATAGGGGGCCGGGACGTAACGTACAAGGACATAGAGCGCATGGCCTTAAAGGCGTACGAGTGGATGAGGGCCGGCGAGCCCCGTGAGGGCGTCTGGTACGGGGTGAGAGGGCTTGAGCTCCCGTAGGCTCACCATAAAGGATGTCCCGAGGGAGGAATACCTCCTCCCCGGCCACGCCGCCTGCGCTGGCTGCGGGGCCGCTCTGGCGCTCAGGCTCACCCTGAAGGCGCTGGGGCGCAGGACGATAATGACGGTGCCGGCCTGCTGCACGAGCATAATCCAGGGCCCATTCCCGAGGACGGCCATAACAGTCCCGCTCATGAACATAATGTTCGAGGCCGCCGCCGCCTGCGCCTCCGGCATAGAGGCTGGCCTGAGGGCGAGGGGCATAAAGGACGTAACGGTCCTGGCGTGGGCCGGCGATGGCGGCACCGTCGATATAGGCATACAGGCCCTCTCCGGCGCAGCGGAGAGGGGGACGAACTTCATCTACATCTGCTACGATAATGAGGCGTACATGAACACGGGCATACAGCGCAGCGGTGCGACCCCCTTCGGCGCCAGGACCACCACGACGCCAGTGCTCGGCAAGAAGGAGCACAAGAAGGACATGCCGATGATAATGGCGGCGCACGGCATCCCCTACGTTGCGACGGCCACGCCGGCCTACCCGTTCGACCTCATGGCCAAGGTCATGAAGGCCAAGGAGATAGAGGGGACGAAGTACATCCACATCCTATGCCCATGTCCGCCCGGCTGGCGTTATCCGGCCGAGAAGACCGTAGAGATGGGGCGCCTGGCGGTCCAAACGGGCATGTGGATACTCTACGAGGTAGAGAACGGGGAGTTCAAGCTCAGCGGGCCGAGCAGGCCGCTCCTGAAGAAGGAACTCAGGAAGCCTGTGGAGGAGTACGTGCGGGCTCAGGGGCGCTTCAGGGGGATGACAGACGAGGACGTAAGGCGCCTCCAGGACTGGGTGGACGAGACGTGGGAGCGCGTGAGGAGGTTATTCTCCTCTTGATATGCGAAGGGCATACCTTCCGGCGCCACACCGTAAAGTTAAAAAAGGTCAATCGTGGCCCTCACACGAAAGCGAGAGGTGGCGGACGTGGCTGAGAGCGTCGTGCTCGTCGGCAGGAAGCCGGTGATGAACTACGTCGTGGCTGCGCTGACGTTCTTCAACGCCGGGGCGAAGGAAATCACCATCAAGGCCAGGGGTCGCGCCATCAGCAGGGCCGTCGATACGGTGGAGCTCATGCGCAGGGCCTTCATGAAGGACCTGCAAATCAAGGACATCCGCATCGGGACCGAGCAACTCGAGAGGGCAGAGGGCGGAACCGTCAACGTAAGCACGATAGAGATAGTCGTAGCCAAGCCAGAGTGAGGAAAACGCCGCTGAAGCAGAGGGCGCAGAGCACGCCGACGCAGAAGGATTGTTTTTCTCTCAGAACAGCCTTTTCGTTAAGCTCGCTTTCCCGGCCTTAAGCGGATGTGGAAAGCCTATTTAAGCCGGGGGCCAGCGCAGAGCCGGTGCCCCAATTGGCAGGGAGGTACCCGAGGATAGTGGTCAGGCCTCCTGGCCCAAAGGCGAGGGAGCTCCTGAGGCGTGATGAAACCGTCATATCGCCATCCTACATACGCTATTACCCGCTCGTCGTCGAATCCGCCGAAGGCTGCATAGTGAGGGACGTGGATGGCAACGAGTACATCGATTTCAACGCCGGGATATGCGTGATGAACGTGGGCCACTGCCACCCGAAGGTCGTGGAAGCCGTGAGGGGCCAGGTCGGGAAGCTCATCCACTACTCCAACACGGATTTCTACTACGAGGAAAGTGTCCTCCTCGCTGAGCGGTTATGCGAGATAACGCCAGGGCGCTTCAGGAAGCGTGTGTTCTTCACGAACAGCGGGACGGAATCGGTGGAGGCCGCTATAAAGCTATCGAGATGGCATTCAAGGCGCCAGCTCTTCCTCGCCTTCATAGGGGCCTTCCACGGCAGGACCCTCGGCTCGCTCAGCTTCACGGCCAGCAAGCCCGTCCAGAGGCGCTACTTCCACCCCCTCGTCCCGGGCGTGGTGCACGTGCCCTACCCGTACTGCTTCAGATGCCCATTCCACCTCGAGTTCCCCGACTGCGGCTTCTGGTGCATAGACTTCATAGAGGAGTGGGTGCTATCAAAGTACGTCCCGCCCGAGGAGGTAGCGGCCTTCCTCTTCGAGCCAATCCAGGGCGAGGGAGGCTACGTCGTGCCGCCCGATGGGTACTTCCAACGCCTAAAGCGCCTCTGCGACGAGCACGGCATCATAATGGTGGACGACGAGGTCCAGGCCGGCATGGGCCGCACCGGCCGTTGGTTCGCCATAGAGCACTGGGGAATCGAGCCGGACGTGATATGCGTTGCCAAGGCCATAGCGTCCGGCCTCCCCCTCGGCGCCACGATAGCCCGGGAGGAGCTCATGGATTGGGAGCCGGGCTCCCACGCCACGACCTTCGGGGGTAACCCTGTGGCCTGCAGGGCCGCCCTCGCCGTCTTGGACGTGATAGAGAGCGAGGGCCTCATGAAGAACGCCGAGGAGCAGGGGGCCTACATAATGAAGCGCTTGGGGGAGCTCAAGGAGGAATGCGAGATACTCGGCGACGTGAGGGGGAAGGGCTTGATGATAGGGGCCGAGCTCGTGAAGCCGGGAGGGCGCAAGGAGCCGGGTGTGGAGGAGGCCAGGGAGGTCATGCTGAGGGCCTGGCGCCGGGGGGTAGCCGTCATAACGGCCGGGATATGCACGCTGAGGATTGCGCCGCCCCTGAACATAACCAGGGAGCTCGTGGACGCCGCCATGGACATCCTCGAGGACTGCATAAGGGAGTGGATAAGGAGGCCAGGAGGCCCTAATCGTCTCCTCGGAGGGGAGGATTCTCATGACGCCGGGGATGAGGGGGCTCGTCACCCTCCTCCATCGCAGGGTCTGATCCGAAGGGTTACAGTTGAAGGCTCGGCGTGGTATCATTTTTCACCGCCCCGAGGCCTTCTTT